>PNLG01000140.1 GCA_013822915.1 Sphingomonas sp.
CGACTGGTCCATGGTGCCCTGCCGGGCGAGTTGGAGGGGTTTGGCGAGGCCGAGCGGGCTGAAGCCGCACGCTTCATGGCGGCGGCTGCGGGATTGCGCCCGCCAAGCACGGCGCGGATGGCGCTGGAGACGATCAGCGGCGATGATTCGAACCGCCAGATGCGCCTTGCCATCGTCAATGACGACATGCCGTTCCTGGTTGATTCGATTGCCGCCGCGATCGGCGCGCACGACATTGCAATCGACCGGATCATTCACCCGGTGCTGCGGGTGGAGCGCGAAGCCGATGGCGCGCTGGCGCAGGTCGGCTCGGGCAATCCCGAATCGATGATCTATATCGAGATGGAGCGGGTTGACGCGCGGCGGCGGCGGGTGTTGCTCGCTGATATCGAGCGCAATCTCGATAATGTGCGTGCCGCCGTTTCCGATTGGGAACCGCTTCAGGCCGCGATGGCCGCCGACGCGGCTGTGCTCGCGGCCAGCGACAATGCGATCGAGCGCGAGGGCGGGGCCCTGCTCACCTGGTTCCTCGACCGGCATTTCACGCTGCTGGGTCATGGCCAATGGGCCGCCGATGGCGCGCGCGGCGATATGCTGGGCATTGCGCGTCTCGACCAGCCGGTGCCGATTCTCGCTGATCAATCGCGGCAACTCGCGCTTGACTGGTTCCGCAGCGGCAATCCGGCCCCGCTCATCGTCAAGTCAAACCTGATTTCGGGCGTCCACCGGCATGTCCCGCTCGACCTGGTGATTGTGCCGATCCGCGCCGACGGGGCGATCACCGGCCTGTCAATCCATGCCGGGTTGTGGACGTCGAGCGCGCTCAACGCGCCGCCGCAGGATGTGCCGGTGCTTCGCGCGCGGCTACACGCGCTGGAGGCGAAGTTCGGCTTTGATCCAAAGGGGCATACCGGCAAGGCGCTCAGCCATGCGCTCACTGCGTTGCCGCATGATCTGGTCACTGCTTTTGACCCGGTCAGCCTTGAGGCGGTTGCGCTGACCGCGATGTCGCTGGCGGATCGCCCGCGCCCGGAAATGGTGCTGGTGCGCTCCACGCTCGGGCGGCACATGTTCGGTTTCGTCTGGTTGCCGCGCGATGATTTGTCGACCGTGCGGCGGATCGCGATTGGGGAGATGCTGGCCGAGGCGTCGAACGGTGTGCTGCTCAATTGGTCGATCGCGCTGGAGGATGGCGTGGTCGCGATGATCCGTTATACCTTTGATTTGCGTGGCGAAGGGCGAATGCCAGAGGTTGCGCCGCTCAACCAGCGGCTCGCGCGGATGCTGCGCGGCTGGGCGCCGGCGATCGAGGCAGCACTTGCCGAAATGGCCGATCCGGCGCGGGCGGCCCGGCTGGCGCTGCGCCACGCCAATTGCTTCCCGCAAGCATATCGCACGACCAGCACGCCGGAGGAGGCGGCGCGCGACATTTTGCGCCTTGCCACGCTGGAGACGCCCGAGGGGCGGTCGGTGCGGATTTTCCGCGACGGCGGCGGCGTCCGGCTGAAAATTTACCGCTATGGCGGGCCGCTTGCGCTGTCCGATGCTGTGCCGGTGCTGGAGCATTTCGGCTTTCGGGTGATCGAGGAAGTGCCGACCGCGCTCAGCGATGAGGCCGAGGGCTTTGTCCATGACTTCGCGATCCAGGCCGGGGCAGAGGCGGTGCCGGGGGCGCTCGAGGGCGATACTTCGGTGCTCGAAGGCGCGATTGCTGCGGTGCTGGAGGGGCAGGCGGAGAATGATTCCTTTAACCGGCTGATCGTGGATGCCGGGCTCAGCCCCGGCGCCGTCGTGCTGTTCCGTGCCTGGTTCCGCTATTTGCGGCAAGCGGGCATGACCTATAGCCTGGTCACGGTCGTCGACGCGCTGCGCCGTGCGCCGCATGTCGCAGGCGCCCTCATCGCCCAGTTCAACGCCGCGCACGACCCGGCGAGCACAGCCGATGCTGAGGCTGCGGCACTGGCCGTTGCAGACGGGCTCGAAAGCGTCGGTGCGATTGATGACGACCGCATCCTGCGGAGCATCGGCGGGGTGATTTCGGCCATGTTGCGCACCAATGCCTTTGCGCCCGCAGGGGCCGAGGCGCTCGCCTTCAAGCTCGATAGCGCGCGTGTACCGGGCCTGCCCGCGCCGCTGCCCTGGCGCGAGATTTGGGTCTATTCGCCGCGGGTGGAGGGGATTCACTTGCGCGCGGGGCCAGTTGCCCGCGGGGGACTTCGCTGGTCCGACCGGCGCGACGATTTCCGTACCGAAATTCTGGGACTGATGAAGGCGCAGCGGGTGAAGAACGCAGTCATCGTACCGACCGGCGCCAAGGGCGGCTTTTACCCCAAGGCGCTGCCCAATCCCGCCAATCGCGATGCGTGGCTGGCGGAAGGGACGGAGAGTTACCGCGTGTTCATCCGCACGCTGCTGTCCGTCACCGACAATATTGTCGACGGGAAAATCGTCCATCCGGCGGGTGTGCGCGTCCATGACGGCGAAGATCCCTATTTCGTGGTTGCCGCGGACAAGGGCACTGCGACTTTTTCCGATGTCGCCAATGCGATTGCGCTCGACCGGCACTTCTGGCTGGGTGATGCTTTCGCGAGCGGCGGCTCGGTCGGTTATGACCATAAGGCAATGGGCATTACGGCGAAGGGCGCGTGGATCAGCGTTCAGCGCCACTTTGCCGAACGCGGCGTCGATGTGCAAACCGATCCGGTGCGCGTTGTCGGCTGTGGCGACATGTCGGGCGATGTGTTTGGCAATGGCATGTTGCTGTCACAGTCGATCCGCCTGATCGCAGCGTTCGACCATCGCCACATCTTCCTCGACCCTGCGCCCGATGCCGCGGCTAGCTGGGCCGAGCGCGCGCGGCTGTTCGCGCTCCCGCGCTCAAGCTGGGCGGATTATGACCCGGCGCTGATTTCGCCGGGTGGCGGCGTGTTTGCGCGGTCGGAAAAGTCGATTCCGCTCTCGTCTGAAATTCGCGAGGCGCTGGGGATTGCGGCGGAGGAGCTTGATCCCGCCGCGCTGATCTCCGCCATCTTGACCAGCGCCGTTGACCTGATCTGGTTCGGCGGCATTGGCACTTATGTAAAAGCGGCGGCCGAAAATAATGTGCAGGTCGGCGACCCCGCCAACGACCGGCTGCGCGTCAATGCCGAGGATGTGCGCGCGATCGCGATTGGCGAGGGCGCCAATCTGGGCGTGACGCAGGCGGCGCGGATCGCCTTTTCGGCGCGCGGCGGGCGGATCAACACCGACTTCATCGACAATTCAGCAGGCGTCGATTGTTCGGACAATGAAGTGAACATCAAAATCGCGCTCAACCGCGAAATGATCGAGGGGCGGCTGGCGTTTGAGGCACGCAACGATCTGCTCGCGTCGATGACCGATGACGTGGCGGCGATTGTGCTGGAGGATAACCGGCTGCAAACGCTGGGCCTGTCGATCATGGAAAATGACGGTGCGCACGGGCTGCCCAGCTATGTCCGGCTGATCGAGATTTTCGAGAGCGCCGGGCGGCTCGACCGCAAGGTGGAGGGGCTGGGCTCGAATGACGACCTGCTGCGGCGCGCGCAGGAACGGCGCGGGCTGACCCGACCCGAACTGGCGGTGCTGCTTGCGACCGCAAAACTCGCGCTGCAGGACGCGATCGAAGTGAGCCCGTTGGTCCACGATCCAGCGGTGCGCGCCGATCTTCATACGGCATTCCCGCCCGCGATGCAGGCCGGCTTTGCCGAGGCAATCGACGCGCACCGGCTACGCGCCGAGATCATCGCGACCAAGCTTGCCAACCGCATCATCAACCGGATGGGGGTGCTCCACCCGTTTGAACTGGCCGAGGAAGAAGGTGCGACCATGGCCGACATCAGCGCGATGTTCGTCGTCGTCGAGCGGCTGTTCGACCTGCCCGCGCTGTGGCGCGAGATTGAGGCGACTGCGATGCCAGAGGCGG
Organism: Sphingomonas sp.; assembly: GCA_013822915.1. Lineage (GTDB taxonomy): Bacteria > Pseudomonadota > Alphaproteobacteria > Sphingomonadales > Sphingomonadaceae > Sphingomonas. The sequence continues at coordinate 3,944 of PNLG01000140.1, forward strand.
CCCGCATTGGTCTGTTTGAGGAAGTGGCGGTCGCCGCGCGATCGCACATCGCCGATTTGCTGCGCGTGTGCGTGCCCGGCGCCGGGCCGACCGAGGTGCTGGCCCGGTTGGGCGCCGGGATTGGCGCGCTAGCCGATCAGACCGACAAGCTGCTCCGCGATGAAGCGCGCGCGCAGAGCGATCGGATCAGCCAAGTGCTCGAAGCGGTCGGCGCGCCAGCGGCACTCGCGCACAAGGTGGCGCGTATTTTCGAACTCGACGGCGCGGTGGGGCTTGCCGATCTGGGTCAGCGGCTGGCGATTGACGAAACGGCGCTGACCTATGCCTTTACTGCGCTGGGTCAGGCACTGGGGCTTGATTGGGCACAGGCGAATGCCGCGCGTATCGTCTCCAGCGATCCGTGGGAACGCTTGCTGATCGCGGGGCTGGCGCGCGATTTTCAGCAGATCCGGCTCGAATTTCTGGGCCGCGCGGGTGGCACCGATCCGATGGCGACCGTCGACCGCTGGCTGGGCGACAATGCCGCCCGGGTTCAGCAGTTTCGCGGGCTCGTCGATCGGGCGCGGCGGGCAAGCGCGCCCAATGCGGCGATGCTGGCGCAGATCGCCGGGCAAGCGCGCGTGCTGCTCGCGCGCTAGCGGGGCCCGTCGTTAGCGCCTGTTTCAGATACGCTGAAACAGGTTCGGCACCGGCCCGCTCCCGCGCTTGCCTATGCCAGCCTCTAGTAGCGCAGGCGCAGCGTCAGGCGGCCATTGATCGGCGCGCCGGTAGAGATGTTGTTATCGGTGTGCGCGGTCGGGAAGTATCCGGCGTTGAACAGGTTTTCGATATTCGCCTGCACTTCGAGGGCCTTGGTCAGCTTGTAATAAAGTGCTGCATCGACCCGCGCATAACCGGGCAGTGTCACTGCATTGCTGACCGACGCAAAGCTGCTCGAAAAATAGCTCACGCCGGTGCCGATGCCGAGCCGCTGCGTCACATTATAGCGGCTGAACGCCGAAAAACTGTGCTCGGGCACAAGCGCGACCCGGCGGCCAGCGGGTGCCGCGCTCGTCGTGGCGGTGATGCGCGCGTCCTGATAGCTATAGCCCAGGCTGACGTTCCAGTCCGGAGTGATCGCGCCGCGCGCTTCGATCTCCAGCCCCCGGCTGCGCTGCGCGCCGGTCAGCACGGTGACGCCCGCGACTGGACCTGCGGCGCGCGTGTTGGTCCGGTCAAGCTGATACACATTGGCGGCGACCAACAATCCGGCGCGCGGTTCCCACTTCGCGCCGACTTCGAAATTGTCGAACCGTTCGGGGATAAGCGCGGCTGCCGTCAGGTCGAGCGAGGTGAATTGATCGCCCGACTGTGGCAGGAATGACCGCGCATAGCTGAAATAGAGCGACACCGGCTTGACCGGATGCACCACAATCCCGGCGCGCGGCGACCACACCGTGTCGCGCCGCTCAAAACGCTGGGCAGTGAGCAGATTGGTCGCGGTCAAGGTGAAGCGGTCATGCCGCACCCCGACCAACAGCTCGACCGGGCCAAGCTTGATCTGATCCTGCAGATACCCTGCGAAAATGTCGGCGTCCGTCCGGTTGTTCCGTTGTCCGCTGCCGGCGCGAAACACGATCGGCGGGGCGACAAACGGATCAGCAAGCGGCGCGGTTGCCGTCAGCCCGCCCCCGGTCGTGCCCGCAACCCCGTCGAAAAAGCCGTTCAGGCGGCTGTTCGCGGTCTGCTGAGTCCCGAGTTCGAACCCGGCGAGGATGGTGTGCTCAACCGCGCCGGTGTGCCCGCGCCAGACCAGATCGGTTTGGCCGAGCAGGTTTTCGCGGAAGGTGAAATCGATATAGCCCTGTATCGGCACCCGCCCGCCGCTGACCGCGCCAGAGGGGAAAACATTGCTGTAAAACTTGTTGTAATCGCCGTAGAGCAGCCGCCCGGTAATGCTGAGCGCGTCCGAAAAGCGGTGCTCGACGACGCCGCGCGCGACATTGCCGGTAAAGCGGCTGCGGTTGATGCCCGCCACGCCGAAAAACGTGTCGCGAAACCCCTTAACCGGTCGCCCGCCGAGCGAGGGGATGCCGCGGTCGGCGACCCGGTCGTCATTCACATATTCATAAGACAAAGTGAATGCCGTGTCGGGCGTCGCAAACAGCTTTACCACCGGGTTCACCGCCGTCACATGCCCGCCATAGACCTGGCGGTGGTTGTTAAACCCCTCGCGCAGGCCGTTGACGCGCGCGGCAACCGTGTCGTTCAGGCGGAAATTGACATCACCATCGACATACCAGGCGCCAAAGCTGTTCGCTGACGTGGTGGCACCCCCAAAATCGCCGAGCGCGGGTGTCTTGGTCACGCGGTTGATGACCCCGCCGCCGCCGCCGCGCCCAAAGCTTAGCGCGTTCGGCCCGCGCAAAATCTCCACCCTTTCAAGATTATAGAGCGGGCGGTAATATTGCACATCGTCGCGCTGGCCATCGACGAAG
>PNLG01000284.1 GCA_013822915.1 Sphingomonas sp.
CACTTGCCTTGCTCTGGTCGCGGCCACTGCGCTCGTGCTGGGCGGGTGTGAACGGCGGCGCGATCAGGGCCCGGTTGTGGTCAGCGCGATCGGCAGTGCGCCGGTGCTGGTCGATCCCGCGCGGGGCCGGGCCGATGCGCCATCGCGGCTTCTGCTCGATTCGGTCGCGCAGGGGCTGGTGCGCTTCGATGCACATGGCCAGATCGCGCCGGGGCTGGCCGAACGCTGGACCGTGCTCGACGACGGACGCAGCTATATCTTTCGGCTCCGTGATGCCGAATGGAGCGACGGCAAGCGGATTGTCGCCGCCGATGTCGTGAGCGCGCTGCGACGTCATTTGGCGGCGGGCAGCCGTAACCCGCTCAAGGCATATCTCGCGGTGATTGACGAAATCGTCGAAATGACGCCGCATGTCATCGAAATCCGGCTGACGGCGCCCCGCCCCGACTTGCTCAAGCTGTTCGCGCAACCCGAGCTGGCGGTGTTAAAGAGCAAGCCGCCCGCAGGCACCGGGCCGTTTCGACTGATCGAGCGGCGCCCGCGCTGGGTGATGCTGCGCCCCGCCTTTGACCCCGCGCGCGTCGCCGAGGATACTGAGGAGCCCAGCCCCGAACAGTCGGTGCAGCTCTATGGCGAGCGCGCGTCGCGGGCGATCCTGCGCTTTCTGGCGCGCGAGTCCGACCTGGTTACGGGCGGCACTTTCATCGACTGGCCGCTGGTGGCTGGCCAGCAAATCGCGCCCGCCAATTTGCGCACCGATCCTGTGGCGGGATTGTTCGGGCTGGCAGTGGTCAATCGCGAGGGATTCCTGGCGGACTCACAGAACCGGCTGGCGATTGCACAGGCGATTGACCGCGCGGCGCTTGTCGCGGCGTATGCGCCAGGCTGGACGACCGATGCGCTATTGCTCCCCGCGCAACTAGATTCAGCGACGCCGCCCGCGCGCCCTGGCTGGCTCGCGCTGTCGCCAGACGAACGGCGAGAGGGCGCGCGCATGCGCATCGCAAAGTGGCAAGCCGATCAGGGCAACCCACCACGCCTGCGGATCGCACTGCCCAAGGGGCCGGGGGCGACGATCCTGTTCGGCTTTGTTGGCGCAGCACTCCAATCGGTTGGCGTTCAGCCGGTGCGCGTTGGGCTGCGCGATGCCGCCGACCTGCGAATGGTTGACGCGGTGGCGCCCTTTGACAGTGCGCTGTGGTATCTGGTGACGGCGTGCCAGCCATGCAGCGCCGACGCCCGCGCCAAAATCGCCGCTGCGCAAACCGCGACCACGCTCGACGAGCGCGCGCAGCGCATTGCCGAGGCCGATCTCGCCCTTGCCGAAGATGGGGGCTATATCGCGATCGCGCGGCCGCTGCGCTGGCATCTCGTGGCGCTGCGGCTGCGGCAGTGGCAAATGAACAGCCGCGCCTGGCATCCGCTCAACCGGCTCCGCAGCGAGACGCCGTGATGGCCGACAAGCCCCGGTCCGGCCCGATCCCGGCCATCCCGCTTGCTGCCGACCCCGTATCGGTGCGGCAACGGTTGATCATGCTTGAACATCTGCTCGAAGGGCTTGTGACGATCCCCGGCATCAACCGCAAAATCGGGCTCGACGTGATGTTGGACATCATCCCGGCGGCAGGCAGCACAGTGGGCGCGGTGATGGGGGCCTATATGCTGTGGGAGGCCCGCAACCTGGGCATGACGCGGTGGCAGATGGCGCGGATGATCGGCAATGTCGGCATTGATTTTGGCCTCGGCCTGATCCCGTGGGTGGGTGCGATCCCCGACTACTTCTTTCGGTCGAACACCCGCAACATGAAGATCATCAAGCGGCACCTTGACCGGCATCACCCGGCCAGCGCGATTATCGACGGCGGCCCCCACGCCAGATCTTGATCGGCGCGTCGGCGGCAAGCCCGCCCTGATACGCCGGGCACGTCGCATAGCGCAGCCGCTTGTCGAGACAGAGCCAAACCTCCTCCAGCCAGCCCTGACGATTAGCGGTGATCCGCATCATGTCAGGGGCAATGCCCGGATTGGCAGCGGCGACCGCGCGCGCGACATCCCCCACCATCAACGTCTGACGACGTGACAATGCCCCCATATCGGGATAGCGCAAATCGCCATAAAGCCGCGTGGCGGCAGTGAAATATTCCTCGGGCGTGCGGCTCATGCAGGTGCCGTGCTTGGCCCATTCGTGCTGGATCAGCTGCGCCGAGGGCGTGGCACAAAGCTGACGCCGGATGACGACGGGCCGGACAATCCCGGTCGCACGGCAATATTGCGGCCAGTTCGTCCCCTCCCCATCGGGCCACAGCCCGTGGAGCGTAAAGCCAAAGCGATTGCCGCGCGCGCATTCAAACGCTGCGCCGGCCTCGCGCCCATTTTCGTGGCAATATTGCGCGGCCCAGGTGAGTGCGAGGGTATAGCCGCCAATCGGCAGCACGCGCTTGGGCTGCGACGCGCTCGGGCCATCGGGTCGGGGACGCGGCACTTGCTGAGGCACCGCACAGCTATAGGCTTGCGCCTGCGCGATTGCGGGGATCACCCCGACGATCAGCGCCGCCGCCGCGCGGATCATGTGACTTCCTGACCCTCGCCAAACCAGGCCTTGGCATCCGGGCGGAACAGATGCGCGACCGCCGCGAGCAGCAGGGCGGAGGCAATGACGCTGGCCGCACTGCCCGCCGCGCTGCGCGCTTCAGCGCCAATGCCCGTAGCAATGCCGAACATCAAAAACGCGAGGACAATCACGTTGGCCGCCGTAAACGCAACCAGCACCCATTTCGCCACCGCCGACGCGCGGTGCGCGATCAAATACCATAGCGCGATTTGCGTCACCACCGCCAGGCCAAGCACCGCGGGGATGAGCCACGGCCCAACTGCCTCGGTCGCTTGCGCGCGAGCGGCACTTCCCGGGCCAAACAGCGCGACCAACGAACCAGCCAGCCCAATGCCGATATGGCCCGCGTAAAATTGTTCAAACCGGATGATCGACGCGGGCCGTTCCATCATTGTAACCCCTTGGTTCAGCCATCATAGCGCGAAGCGCCTCGGCCTCAAGTTGCCATCTCAGGCAGCGGCAAAATCCAGCCCGATGTCGGCGGCGGGCGCCGACTGTGTCAAACGACCGACGCTGATAAAAGTCACGCCCGTCTCGGCAATCGCCCGGATGGTGTCGAGCCGGACCCCGCCCGACGCCTCTGTCGGGACACGCCCGGCGACCAACGCCACCGCTTCGCGCAGCACCGGCGGCGGCATATTGTCGAGCAGCAGATGCGTGGCCCCGGCGGCAAGCGCGGGTGCAATCTGGTCCAGCCTGTCCACTTCGACGATAATCCGCTCAATCCCGGCCGCGACCGCACGGGCGACGGCTTCGCCCACTGAACCCGCCACCGCGACGTGATTATCCTTGATCATCGCCGCGTCCCAAAGGCCGATCCGGTGATTGGTCGCCCCGCCCATCCGCGTCGCATATTTGCCGAGCAGCCGCAGCCCCGGCACCGTCTTGCGCGTGTCGAGTAGCGTGGCGCCCGTCCCCGCAATCGCCGTGACATAGGCACGCGTCATGGTGGCGATGCCCGACAAATGCTGCACCGTGTTCAGCGCCGATCGTTCGGCGGTGAGCATCGCACGCGCGCGCCCCTCAATCCGCATCAGGTCGGTGCCCGCCGCCACCTGCGCGCCCTCCCCCGCCAATATCTCGATCCGCACCTCAGGGTCGAGCGCGCGGAAAAACGCCGCCGCAATCGGCAGGCCCGCCACAACAATCGGGTCGCGGCTGTCCATCACGCCGGTGAAGCGCGCGTCCGCCGGAATGACCGCGGCAGAGGTAATGTCGCCGCCCGCGCCCAAATCCTCCGCCAGCGTAGCCGCGACAAAGCCATCGAGATCAAAGCCGGGGAGTGCAAAGCTCATGCGCCGTCCATGCCACGCCGCGCTGGCGCTGCAAAGCCAAAGCGCTAAGGTGTGCGCCATGGAACCCAAAGTCTTTGCCTTCGACATCTTTGGCACCGTCGTCGATTGGCGCACCAGCATCGCGCGCGAGGCAGCAGCGATGCTCGCGGGGACGGGCATCGACCCGCATGCGTTCGCCGATCAATGGCGCGCACGCTATCAACCGGCGATGCAAGCGTGCCGCAGCGGGGCGCGGCCCTATACGCGGCTTGACGTGCTGAACCGTGAGACGCTGGACGATCTGCTCGCCGCGCTCGGATGTGACGCGGATGAGCCGACCCGTGCCAATCTGGCGCTGGCGTGGCGGCGGCTCGACCCTTGGCCCGATGCCGTGGCAGGGCTGGCGCGGATCCGGGCGCGCTTTCCGATTGTCACGCTGTCGAACGGCAATATCGCGCTGACCATGGCGATGGCGCGGCGCGCCGGGATCACGTGGGACGCCGTGCTGGGAGCCGAGGCGACGGGCATCTACAAGCCGATGCCGGGCGCGTATCTTGGCACCGCCGCCATATTGGGTATTGCACCGGGCGAGCTATGCCTGGTCGCCGCGCACCATAGCGATTTGGCGGCGGCGCGCGCGGTAGGGCTGAAAACCGCCTATGTCGCGCGGCCGATGGAATATGGCGGCGCCCCCGCTCCCGATGCGCACATGGCGCAAGATTGGGACTGGCTGGCGGTTAGTATCGAGGATCTGGCGGACCAGCTTGGCGGCTAAGCCGGGCCGCACCCGCCCCCTATTCCGCATAGCCCGGATTATGCCGATCCAACTTGCGCAGCAGTGCGGGCCACGCCAGCCCCTGCGCGAGCATGGCCATGCCCGCGCCCGATGATTGCTCCTCAACCTTGCCCTCAACCCCTTGCGGTGGGTTGTGGAGGCCACTGCGCCCGGCGCTCAGCATATGCACCTGCGCCTCGCACGCGCGCTCAAGGAAATAGAGCCGCAGAAACGCCTGCGCGACGGTCGCCCCCACCGCCAGCGTGCCATGATTGCGCAGGATCATGGTGTGCTTGGTCCCCAGATCCTGCACCAGCCGTTCGCGCTCCTCCAGCTCGGTCGCGATGCCCTCATATTCGTGATACGCTACGTCATGCCCGGCGATCATCGCGGTCTGGGTGTGCGGCAGCAGCCCCTCGGCCATTGCCGACACCGCCTGACCATAAGGGGTGTGGAGATGCATCACCGATGCCGCGTCCTCGCGCGCCATATGAATGGCGGAGTGGATGACAAAGCCCGCGCGATTGACCGGCGCGGGGGTGTCGTCAACCTTGTTACCGTCAACGTCGATCTTGACGAGGGCAGAGGCAGTCATTTCCTCAAACATATGAGTATAGGGATTGATGAGAAAATGATGCTCCGGCCCCGGCACCCGAGCCGACAAATGGGTGAAGATCAGATCGTCCCAGCCATACATGGCGACGAGGCGGTAAGCAGCGGCTAGGTCCACCCGCGCCTGCCATTCCTCGGGCGAGCAACGGTCGCGAACGGCGGTGCTGGCGGTATCGGCGGACTTGATCGCGGTGGCCATCGGGGCGTCTCCTATCCTATTTGCGCAGGATCATAACCGCGATTGGCAGCGGCGCAAAGCGCGAGCGTGCGCTGGGCTTCCGCCAGGTGCAGTCGCTCAACCATGCGCCCGTCGATCTGGATCGCGCCCCGGCCGACATGTTCGGGGGCGGCAAACGCCGCCACGATTGCGTCTGCGCGCGCGACCTGCTCTGCCGAAGGCGTAAACGCCGCGTTGCACGGTTCGATTTGCGCCGGGTGGATCAGGGTTTTGCCGTCAAACCCCATGTCGCGCCCCTGCTCAGCCTCCGCGCGCAAGGCGTCCAGATCGCGGAAATCATTGCGCACCCCGTCGAGCGCGACCAGCCCGCTCGCCCGCGCCGCCGCCACCGCCAGCGTCAGCACCGGCACCAGCGGCGCCCGGCCCGCGCAGCGCATTTCGAGCGCCAGATCGTTGGTGCCGATCACCATGCCGCCGCCCGCCCCCACGGCATCGGCAATCGCTTGCAGATTGGCGAGCGCGCGGCACGTCTCGATCATCACCCACAGCGGCTGCCCGGCCAAACGTTCGCGATAGCGCGCGACATCGGCGGCGGTAGCGACCTTGGGCGCCAGCACCGCATCCACCGCCAGCCCCGCCGTCGCTTTCAGATCATCCGCCCCCCATGGCGTGTCGAGCGCATTCACCCGGAGCACGGTCAACCGCCCGCCAAAGCCGCCGCCGGTAAAAGCGGCAACCGCCGCCGCCCGCGCTGCCGCCTTCACATTGGGGGCGACCGCATCCTCCAGATCGAGAATGACCGCGTCGCACGGCAACCCTCTCGCCTTTTCAATCGCGCGCGGGTTGGACGCGGGCAGGAACAGCGCGGAGCGGCAGGGGCGTATCGGGTCAGTCATCGCTACCTTCTACAGGACAGGGCTGGACAAATCACGCGGGGTGACGGAATCGGGGTATAACCACGCCAAGGAGT
>PNLG01000209.1 GCA_013822915.1 Sphingomonas sp.
AGAACGGGTCGCGCTGGGAACGCATTCTCGTGCGGTCGCAGGAGCAGACGGTGTCGATCCTCGAATATGTTCCCGCCGAGCGCCGCTATAGCGAGCGCCGCTATCTGCTGGGTGCCGCCGCGATGGAGCAGGCCCGGCGGCTGCGCGCGAGCGTCACGGTAAAGGCGTGCAGCGCCGATGAGGCAACGCGCCAAAAGCTAAGCCAGCAACAGGCCGCGATCCGCTCAGCGCTTCCGCCCCAGCCCGACGAGTGGCTTGTTTACACTTGCACGGCAGCTCCCTGACGACCGCGCATCCACATCGGCGCAATCACTTGCCCGCGCCGCCGCGCCAGCATCACCACGCCAATGCCAAAGGCGGTGCAGATCAGCATCGCGGGCAGCGACGCCTCCGCCCCGAACGCGCCGCCGGTCAGCAATTCGGGCCCGCTGATCCGTGCGCGCAGCAGGCCGTCGGTCTGGTTGCCCGAAATCGCGATCCCGTAAATGCCGCCTTGGGTGAAATTCCATGCGGCGTGCAGGCCAATCGCCGCCCATAGCCGCCGGGTCACCATGAACACCGCCGCCAGCATGATCCCCGCCTCCAGCGCAATCGCCGTCCCCGCCAGCAGCGTCGCATTGTCATTCCCCAGATGGAGCGCGCCAAACAGCGCCGCCGACAGGATGAGCGCGGCCCAACTCCCCAGCATTTCCTCGATCAGGCGGAAAAACAGCCCGCGCAGCATGATTTCCTCAATCACCCCCGAGGTGATTGACAGCGCGATCACCCCCGCCAGCACCGACGCATCGCGGGTGCCGATCACCTGATAGCCGCCAAGCGCGGCAATCACTGCGACCACCGCCGAAAACAGCCCAAAGCCCAAGAGCAGCCCGACCCCGAGCTCGCGCGCCGCCCCGCCCAGCGCAAATTCGACATTGCCGCGCCGTTCGACCAGCATGGTAAAGGCAAGATAGCCCGCAACCGCAATGGCCGCGACCATCGCCGCAACCGCCAGCGCCGCCAAGCTACCACGCTGCGGATCAATCGCGCGGGCAAGCGCGGACGCCGCGATCAGCACGCCCATCATCGTGGCGACGCCCAGAACGAGCCGCGTGAGCGGAAAGGCAATGACGCGCGCGGCAATACCGGGTTGGTGGTCGGTCAATGGATAGTCCCCCAAATGGCCCCAATGGCTGATAGAGGATTAGCCAAGTAACACACCAGATGCATTCATCAACCCCCCGGCGCTATCTCGGCCGCTCGCGGTCGAGCAGTTCGACCTTGCGATCGACGCCATAAGCATAGCCGCCCATCGTGCCGTCGCTGCGGTGGACGCGGTGGCACGGAATGACCACCGCCAGATGATTGGCGCCACAAGCCGTCCCGGCGGCGCGCACCGCGCGCGGATTGCCCGCACTCGCGGCCAGTTCGGCATAGCTGCGCGTCTCGCCGGGCGGAATCGTGCGCAGCGCCTGCCACACCGCTTCCTGAAACGCGGTGCCGCGCACGTCGAGCGGCAGATCGGCATTGCGATCCGGGCTTTCGACCAGCGCCACCACCCGCGCCGCCAGATCAGCCAGCGCGGCTCCGCCGGGCATGACCTCCGCCTGCGCAAAACGGCGACGCAGCTTTGCCTCATCCTCGTCAAAGGCGACGCGGCACAATCCCTTGTCGGTGGCGGCGATCAACAATGGGCCAAGGCTGGTCGCGGCAATCGTCCAGCGGATGGTGACGCCCGCGCCGCCGCGCTGCCACAGGCTCGGGCTCATGCCGAGCCGGGCGGCGGCGGACTCGTAAAACCGGCTGGGGGCGGAATAGCCCGCGTCGTAAATCGCGTCGCTCACTTTCACCTCCCGACTGAGCGCGTCCGCTGCCGCGCGCGCGCGCAGGCCGCGAGCATAGGCGGCCGGGGTAACGCCGGTGGCGCGTTTGAACAGCCGGTGGAAATGATGCGGCGCATAGCCGACCCGCGCCGCCAGTTGGTCGAGGTTGACGATCTCGTCCGCCGCTTCGATCAGCCGGATCGCCTCGGCAACCGCCACGCGGTCGCGCGCCACTTCATCGGGTTTGCAGCGCAGACACGCGCGATAGCCGGCCGCGCGCGCGTCGGCCGCGGTGGCATAGAATTCGACGTTCTCGCGCCGGGGGTGGCGCGCGGCACAGCTTGGCCGACAATAAATGCCGGTGGAGCGGACCGCGCCGACGAAGCGGCCATCGCTATGCCGGTCGCGCGCAATAAAGGCGGCCCAGGCCGCGTCGGAATCGATGAGGGGGGTATCGGTGTTGCTCATGGCACCGCTATACGCGCCTGCTCGTATGTTCACATCCCGACGGTTGCGGTCAAAGCGGCAGCTCAGCGCGCGCGGTCTTCGATGCACCCAGCATATCAAGCCAAGCTATCGCACGCCCAGAAACTTCGGGCAAATAGACAAGATTATGCCCGATGTTCGGAAACGTCACCGACGCCGCATCGGAGCGCGCCCGTTTGAGTAGGGCGAGATTGTCAAACGGCACCGTTCGATCAGCGGTGCCGTGCAGCAACAAGACGGGCGCCGTGACCTTTGACAGCTTGGAAGCAGTGTCGAAATGATCCTTAAGCAGCCAACGCACCGGCACGAACCAAAAGCGTGCGGCAGCCACTTGATCGATGCTGGCATAGCCCGCGAACAGGATTAACGCGCCGGGCCTTATCTCGACCGCGAGTTGCGTCGCAACACCGCTGCCCAACGAATAGCCCATCAGGACGGTACGGGCATCGGTTACGCCCATTCTCGCCAGCCAATGCTGCGCCACCCGGGCATCAGCGGCTAGAACAGCTTCGCTCGGACGCCCCGGCATGCCGCCATATCCGCGATATTCGGGGAGCAGCGCGCCGTAACCGCGGTCGGTAAAGGGTTGCACCGCAGCGGCACTGCCCGCAATGGTATCGCCGTTGCCGTGGAAGAATAGCACGACCGGCTTGCCTAGCGCAGGCGGTTTGAACCACGCGCGGAGCGGCGTGCCATCGGTCGCGGCCATGCGCACGTCGCGATAGCCGGGCGGCGGTGGCGGGGCGTTGTTGGCACGGACGGCGCCGATGAACAGGAAATCGCGTTGAAACACATAGAGTGTGCCCACGCCAGCAACGTAGAGGCCTATCAACCCGACCAGTGCGACCGTCAGCCAGCGCCCAAGCCTCACGCCCCGTTTGCCTCGAACAGTTCAAGCGTGCGTTCGCGCGCCAGTGCGGCGCTGGGTTCGTGATAATCCTTGCGCCGATCGGAATTAAACCCATGCCCGGCGTCATAGACATGCACCGTCGCGCGGGGCCATGCCTTTGCAATTACCCGGTCGACCCCCTCCATCGGGATGCCCTGATCATAACGGCCGAAATGCGCGATGACGGGCACTTTCGGCTCCTCATCGACCGCGCCGGGGATCAGCGATCCATAATAGCCCGCGGCGGCCGCCACCCCGGTCAGCCGCGTGGTCGACAGCCAGGCAATCGACCCGCCATAGCAATAGCCGACGACAAACACCGGACCCTTCGGCGCCAGCGTATCGATGCACGTCTGCACATCGCGCAGGCTTTGATCGAACGGGTGAAGTTCGCGGGCAAGCTCGACCGCGCGGGCGTAATCCGCACCCGTATATTCGGCCTCAAACCCCGGATGCTCGCGGTCGAACAGCGCAGGCGACAGTACTTCAAAGCCATCGCGCGCATAGTCATCGCACAACTCGCGGATATGATCGGTGACACCGAAAATCTCTTGCACCAGCACCAGCCCGCCACGCCGCGTCCCCGCCGGGGTCGCGTGATAGACCGATACGGCCGCGCCATCGTCCATCGTCATCGTGATTATTTGACCGCTGCTCATCGCTCGCCCTTTCGCTTACCCCCAACTGCACCATGCACATGGGCGGGGGTCAAGGTCGAAAGCGGTGCTTATGCGGAGCGCACGTCGGCGATAAGGCGATTGATCTGGCCGCGCAGCGCCTCCACCGCATTGGCCACACCATCGGCGGTTTGCGCCAGCGCGCCCGCCGTGCCGCGCGACCGCTCCGCCCGTTCGTGCAGTCTTTGCATGTTGGCGGCGGCATCGGCGGTGCCGTCCTCCACCTCGGCAATCGCGGCAGCAATGCGCCGCGTCATGTCGCGCTGTTGCTCGACGGCGGTGGTGACGTTGGTGGCCGATTGGTCGAGCCCGGCGACGAGCGTATCGATCGATTCAATCGAGCCGAGCATCGTGTCGCACGCGGACCGCACCGCCGCCAGCCGCGCGTCGATGCGCCCGGCCGCGCCCTGGGTCTGGCGCGCCAGACCCTTTACTTCTTCCGCCACCACGGCAAATCCGCGCCCGGCGGGGCCAGCCCGCGCCGCTTCGATCGTGGCATTGAGCGCGAGCAGGTTCGTCTGCCCGGCGATCCCGGAAATGAAATCGAGCACCGATGCGATTTCGCTGACCAGCGCGCCCAGCGCCTGCGCCTGGTCGCGCCCGGCCAGCGTCCGGTCGCGCACCGTGCCAACGCTGGTGTGCGACACGCGCGCCGCGGTGCTGATATGGTCGATGGCGGTCGCCAGCGCGCCTGCCGATTGCGCGATCGTATGGGCCGATCGAGCACTTTGTTCGGTAATGGCGGCAGTGGCCATTGCCTGATGTTCCGCTCCGGCGGCTTCGCTCGACACAGCGCTTGCCGTATCGCGCAGCGTCGGCCCGGCGGATTTCAGTTGCGCGACCAACACGCCTGCATCGCGCTCGAAAATGTCGAACAATCGGTCAAGATGGGCGGCGCGGGCGGCGCGGGCGGCATGTTCTGCCACTTCGCGCCGGTGGAGCGATTCGGTGGCCATCATCGATTCGTCGGCCAGTCGGCGCGCCTCGCGCGATCGTTCGCGCGCAAACCTGAGCGCGCGGGCGATGTCGCCAATCTCATCCTCACGGTCGAGACCGGGAATCGCGCTGACATCGCGATCATCCGCGATGCAGTGTGTGGCGACGGCGATTTCGGCAAGCGGCGTCGCAATCCGCCGCGACACCAACCGCGCACCCCACAGCCCGACCAGCACCGCCAATACTGAAGCCAGCGCGAGAATCACATAAGCGCGATTGTAATGCGCGCCGAGTGCTTCCTGCTCACGCTCGGCATCGGCACGCAAGTCGTCGATCAGCGTTGCGCTGGCAACGGTGAGCGGATCAATCGCCGCATAGAGTCGGCCGCTCAGGAAAAACTCCAGATCATCGAGCTTCTTGTCGTGAAGCATCGCGCTTAACGTGTCGATCGCCGCATCGGCATTGACGCGCGCGGTATCAATCCGGGCGACGGCATCGGCATGGCGATCATCCAGATCATGTTCACGAAAATGCGCCCAATCGATGGCGATCCGGGCGCGGGCATCCTTGATCGCATCGATCGCCCCCATGCGCGACAGATTGTTGCTCTCTACCTTATGCGCGGTGGTCAGCGCGGCTGCATAGCTGTCGGTCACGCCCTGCAATTCGCTGATCGGTGCCATGCGATCCTCGATCAGCCGGTGCACCGCACTTGCGCTTGAGAGCGCCCCGCCGATCATCAGCAGGGCCAGCAACGCCTGAATCGTCAACAACGCGATCAACACGCGGCGCAATTGCACCGCGATCGACAGAGTCGCGCGTGGTTTGAGCCACCGGTACGGTTCCAAAAACTGTAACATAAATGAGGATTTTCCGCGTGTTTTGACACCCCCACCCTTGCGCTGCTGAAGGCAAATGCGAGGTTAACCAAATGTTACAGTTACATGAATTTGGTGCGGAATCGGCGTGAATTTGCGCGGTAAACCGCAATGCTTGCATCCGCGCCAAGCCGATGCTAGGCGCCGCGCATCCCAGCCAAAGGGGCGCTTGGTCGCCCATGTTTGGCATGGGGCGAATTTCCGTCGACGAAGAGGGTGACGATCGCGTGGAGAGTTCCAGCGGTAATTTGAGCAGCGGTATCCAAGCGAGCCTGCCGGGGCGTTATGCGACCGCCCTGTTCGACATTGCCCGAGAGGGTAAAAATATCGAATCGGTGGAAGCAAGTCTTGCCAATGTGCGGGCTGCGCTTGACGGGTCGCCCGACTTTGCGCGCCTTGTCGCCAGCCCGTTGGTCAGCCGGGCTGACGCGGCAAAGGCGGTTGCGGCGACCGCCGCTGCGCTGTCGCTTGATCCCGTGACCGCAAAGTTTCTGGGCGTGCTGGCGGAAAATCGCCGCTTGCCGCAATTGCGCGCGATCATCGCTGCGTTCCGCGCGCTCGCCGCCCACCACCGCGGCGAGACGACCGCCGAAGTCACCTCCGCCCATCCGCTCGATACCGCTCAGGTCGAGGCGCTGAAAGCGTCATTGCGCCAGCGCGTTGGCCGCGATGTCGCGGTTGATTTGTCGGTTGATCCGTCGCTGCTCGGCGGGCTTGTCGTCCGCATTGGCAGCCAGATGATC
>PNLG01000363.1 GCA_013822915.1 Sphingomonas sp.
GCTGCTCGCGCTGATCCCGTGGCTGGCGCGCGCGGTGCGACTGCCGCTTGTGGCAGCGGCAGCAGCAGCGGTGGCAGCGATCGGCTATACCGTGCTGACGGTTGCAGAAGTGCCGACCGTGCGATCGTGTATCGCCGCGCTGCTTGTGCTGATGGCGCTCGCGATCGGGCGCGAGGCCGTGACGTTGCGGCTAGTGGCGGCGGGCGCGTTGATTGTGTTGCTCCTGTGGCCAGAGGCGCTGGCCGGTCCCAGTTTTCAACTGTCATTCGCCGCCGTTGGCGCCATCGTCGCGCTGCACGAATCGCCACAGGTCCGGCGCTGGTTCGCGCGGCGGGAAGAGGGGTGGGTGCCGCATCTGGTCCGTCAGCTTGCCGCGTTGTTGCTGACGGGGATTGTGGTCGAGGCAGTGCTTGCGCCGATTGCGCTGTTTCATTTTCACAAGGCCGGGCTTTACGGCGCATTCGCCAATATCGTCGCGATTCCGATGACCACCTTTATCATCATGCCGCTCGAGGCATTGGCGCTGGTGGCTGATATGGTGGGGGCGGGCGCGCCGATCTGGTGGCTTGCGGGGGCAGCGCTCGAAGCGTTGCTCACGCTGGCGCGCGTGACGGCGGCGGCGCCGGGCGCGGTCGCGGTGATCCCGGCCATGCCCGGCGGGGCGTTCACGCTGATCGTCGGCGGGATGCTGTGGGCGGGGCTGTGGCGGACGCGTGCGCGCTGGCTAGGAGTGGCGCCGATGGCGGCGGGCGCGCTGTGGACCTTGGCGACACCCTTACCCGATCTGCTGGTGACGGGGGATGGCCGCCACCTTGCGCTGCGCACGCCCGATGGGACATTGGCGATGCTGCGTGATCGCAGCGGCGATTATACACAGGCAATGCTGGCGGAAAATGGCGGTGTCGATGGGGTGCCGGTTCTGCTGGCCGAACAGGATTTTGCGCGGTGCAGTGCCGATACCTGCGTGGCAGAGCGTTTGGCCGGAGCCCGGCGCTGGCGCATCCTGGCCACGCGCAGTGCTTACCGGCTGGATGCCGCCGTGCTGATCGCGGCGTGCGCGACCGCCGATATCGTCGTGAGCGACCGCCGCCTGCCGCGCCGGTGCCGCCCGCGCTGGCTGAAACTTGATGCGGTCATGCTGGCGAAAACCGGGGGCGTTGCCATCAGCCTGCGGTCCGGCGGCGTGACGATGGTGCAGCGTTTGCGTGACGATCACCCGTGGCGACGGTCACCATCGGCTACCCCCGGCGACGGCCATCGGTGGCGGCGCGCGCCCGACCGCGCCCAAGCCGCCCGCCGCGCTGGTCAGTCGTAGCGTCGCAACAGACCCGAAAGCTTCCCCTGCACGCGCACCTGCCCGGGGTGATAACGCTGCGGGCCATAGCGCGGATTGGCCGGATCAAGCCGCACCATCGCGCCGTCGCGTCGGAAATATTTGAGCGTCGCCTCGCTTTCGTCGATCAGCGCGACCACAATCTCGCCGTCGCGCGCCACTTCGGTGCGGCGGATCAGCGCATAGTCACCGTCGAGAATACCTGCCTCGATCATCGAATCCCCGGCCACTTCGAGCGCATAATGCTCGCCGCTGCCCAAAAGGGCCGCCGGGACTGCAAGCATCGCCGAATCCTCAAATGCCTCGATCGGAACACCTGCCGCAATTCGGCCGTGCAACGGGATTTCGACCACGTCATTGGCGGGCGGCGGCAGGTCGCGCACATTCGGCACCGATGCCGTCGTTGATGAAGCTTTCTTGCGAGCCTCTGCCCGCTCCGGCATCCGCAACACCTCAAGCGCACGGGCGCGATTGGGCAGGCGGCGGATAAACTCCCGTTCCTCCAGCGCGCTGATGAGCCGGTGAACACCCGACTTCGATTTCAGATCAAGCGCTTCTTTCATCTCTTCAAAAGAGGGGGAGACGCCCGACTCGCTCAGCCGGTCGTTGATGAAGCAAATAAGTTCATGTTGCTTGCGCGTCAGCATTGCGGCCTCCAACATCGGGAACAGACGCTGAACGATTAGGCAACAAAAAGGTCAAAGTCAAGCGAGTGGTAGGATTTGCACCGAGTCGCCGATTTCGGCGGCGCCCGCGCCAATTGGCCGACGCACCAGGCAGTCCGCGCGCGCCAGCATTTGCAGCATCGAACTGTCTTGCCGTCTAGCAGCAAAGACGCGGCCATCGCGGATTTCGCCGCGCAGATAATCCTCGCGCCCGTCATTGGTTGGCAGCGCTTCGCCCAGCGCGGCGCTCGTCCAGCCGGGCATCGGGTCGCGCGCGCCCGCCATGGCGGCCATCAGCGGGCGGAGGAACAGCGTCGCACCGACAAAGGCGGAGACAGGATTACCCGGCAGGCCGAGCACCACCGCTCGCCCCAGCCGACCCGCCATCATCGGCTTGCCCGGTCGCATCGCGATCCGCCAAAAGTCGATTGCGCCGCCTGCTGCGGCAAGGGCGGGGCGGACCAGGTCATGATCGCCAACCGATGCACCGCCCGTCGTCACGAGAATGTCGGCGTCGACCGCAGCAAAGGTGGCAGTGAGCCGGTCGAGCCTGTCAGGCACAATCCCCAGATCGACGCAATCGACGGGCAGGCTGGCGAGCAGCCCCGCCAGCATCACGCCATTGGATTCGGGCAATTGCCCGGTCGCAAGTGGTCGCCCCGGCGGCACCAGCTCATCGCCGGTCGCCAGAAGCGCGACCCGCAACCGCCTGCGCACCGGGAGTGTCGCGTGCCCGGCGGCCGCCGCCAGCCCGAGCCGCGCGGGCGTGAGCCGTTCGCCCGCGCTGAGCAGGACATCGCCTGCGCTGAAATCCAGCCCCATCGGTCGCACATTGGCGCCGCACCGGGGCGGCCCGTCGCCGGTCATACGCAGCGTCGTCCCCTCGCGCTGCGCTTCCTCCTGCACCAGCACGGTGTCGGCGCCGGGCGGCATGATCGCCCCGGTGAAGATGCGCACCGCCTGATGCGGCCCCACGGTGCCGCCAAAGGGGCGGCCCGCCGCACTTTCGCCCACCACCGCGATCGGTCCGGGCAGATCGGCATAGCGCACCGCATAGCCGTCCATCGCCGACAGGTCCGTCGATGGCTGGGTTCGGGTCGCTACCATGTCCTCAGCCAGCCACCGCCCGCAGGCGGCGTGCAGCGGCACCGACTCGACTGCCACCGGCGTGCCGAGCGTGAGCAGCCGCACCTGCGCGTCCGCCACCGGTATCAGAGTCACGCCGGGCGTCTCCAGTCGCCCGATTTGCCGCCGGTCTTGCTGATGAGGCGGATGTCGCCAATCACCATCGCCTTGTCGAGTGCCTTGGCCATGTCGTAAATGGTGAGCAGCGCGACGCTCACCGCGGTCATCGCCTCCATCTCGACCCCCGTAGCGCCCGTGCAGGCGCAGGTGGCGGTCACTGTGATGCCGGCGGCATCGGGAGAAAGGTCGATGGTGACGCTGCTCAGCGGCAGCGGGTGGCATAGCGGGATGAGGTCGCTGGTGCGCTTTGCCGCCATGATGCCAGCGATCCGCGCCACCGCCAGCACATCGCCCTTCTTCGCAGCGCCGGTTGCAATCGCATCGGCGGCGGTCGCCGACATGGTGATGCGCCCGCGAGCAGTCGCCACCCGCGTCGTTGCCACCTTGTCCCCCACATCGACCATGCGGGCGGCACCCGAGGCGTCGAGATGGGTGAGGTCGCTCATGCCAGCATCGCGCGGGTGGCGGCTTCGACGTTATCGGCGCGCATCAATGCTTCGCCGATCAGGAAGCAGTTGACGCCATGCGCGCGCATCGCCGCCAGGTCATCGCGGGATGACAAGCCGCTTTCAGCAACGAAGGTGCATCCCTCTGGCGCCTTGCCGATCAGTTCATAGGTCCGATCAAAACTGACCGTAAAGTCGCGCAAGTCGCGGTTGTTGACGCCGATCAACCGCGATTTGAGCTTGAGCGCGCGCGCCAGTTCCTTCGCATCATGCACTTCGACCAGCACATCCATGCCGCATTCGATCGCGGCGGCCTCAAGCTCGGCAAGCTGATCGTCGCCCAGCGCTGCCATGATCAGCAGGATGGCATCGGCCCCCAGCGCGCGCGATTCGACCACTTGCCATGGGTCGATCATGAAATCCTTGCGCAAAACGGGGAGGTTGGTGGCGGCGCGCGCCGCCTCCAGATAGCTGTCGGCGCCCTGAAACCAATGTTCGTCGGTCAGCACCGAGAGGCACGTCGCGCCGCCTGCCTGATAGGCTTTGGCATGGGCTGGCGGGTCGAAGTCCGCGCGGATGACGCCCTTTGACGGGCTGGCCTTTTTAATTTCGGCGATGAGCGCCGGGCCGGTCGCTGCACGCCCGTCAAGCGCAGCCCGAAAGCCACGCGGCGGATCGCAGCGGGCGATTGCGGCATCAAGGTCGGCAAGTGGGGAACAGGCTTTTCGTGCAGTCACATCGGCGCGTTTGGTTTCGAGAATTCGGTCGAGAATATTGATCATGAATAGGCAATCCAGCAATCGAGCAACGCATTGGCGAGTCCGTTGTCGAGTATTTCGCGCGCTTCCTCCGCCCCGTTACACAAAGTGTCGGCATGTCCCGCCACTACCAGCGCGGCAGCGGCATTCAGCACCACGGCATCCCGGTAAGCGCCAGCCTCTCCCATCAGCAACCGGCGCAGCGCGGCGGCATTATAGGCCGGATCACCGCCCCGGATCGCGGCAATCGGATGGCGCGGCAGGCCCGCATCCTCGGGCACGATCCGCGGCCCCAGCCCCACATCGCCAATCGCGACCGCCACCGTCGGCCCGGCACCGGACACTTCGTCCAACCCCTCCTCGCCCGACACCACCAGCGCACGCTCGGTCCCCAATTCGGCGAGTGCGGCGGCATAGACGGGCGCATAATCGGGCCGGGCAATGCCGATCAACTGGCGCGTCACGCGCGCGGGATTGGCCAGCGGCCCCATCAGGTTGAAGATCGTGCGCTTGCCGATGCGTTTGCGAATGGGCGTAATGCGCGCCATCGCCGGGTGGTGATTGGCCGCGAACAGGAAGCAGATGCCGATGTCGCGCAAGCTCGCCTCAGCCGTCGAACCGGCGCGGTCCATGTTCAGCCCCAGCGCCTCCAGCGTGTCGGCCGCGCCCGCTTTTGAGGAGGCGGCGCGATTACCATGTTTGGCCACCGGCACCCCGCACGCCGCCACAATCAGCGACACCGCCGTTGATACGTTGAGCGTGTGGTGCCCGTCTCCCCCTGTGCCGCACACGTCGATCGCCCCTGTGGGCGCCGCAATCGGGATTAGCCGTTCGCGTAAAGCGCGCGCGGCCTCGGCAATTTCGGTCGCGGTCTCGCCGCGCAGGCTGAGCGCGATCAGGAAATCGGCGATTGCCGCCTCGCTCGTGCGCGCGTCGAGAATGTCGGCAAAGGCTTGTGCCGCTGCCTCTCGCGTCAGCGGCTGCGCTGGGTCGGGCAGCGTAACTGCCCCCGTCACGCGGTTGCCGCCTGCGCCACGCCGGCCAGCTTCAGGAAATTGGCAAGCATTGCATGGCCATGCTCGGTCGCGATGCTTTCGGGGTGAAACTGCACGCCGTGAATGGGGAGCGTTGCGTGGCGAAACCCCATAACTGATCCGTCATCGGCGGTGGCGTTCACGACAAGCGTGTCGGGTGCCCCCTCCACAATCAGCGAGTGATAGCGCGTCGCGACAAAGGGTGAGGGGAGCCCCGCGAACAACCCGCTGCCGTCATGGCTGACCGGCGAGGTTTTGCCATGCATCAGCCCGCCGCGCACCACGCGCCCGCCAAAATGCTGGCCGATCGCCTGATGCCCCAGGCACACGCCGAGGAGCGGTTTGCCCGCATCCGCACAGGCGGCCACCAGATCGAGCGAGACTCCGGCGTCGTCCGGCGTCTTTGGACCCGGCGAAATCAAAAAGCCGTGTGCGTTGCTGGCGAGCGCTTCGGCGGCGGTTAGCGCATCATTGCGCACCACTTTCACGTCGGCCCCCAATTCCATCAGATAATGGACCAGGTTCCAGGTGAAGCTGTCATAATTGTCGATGACGAGGATCATTGTCGACGGCCCTTAGCCGCCAGCGCGCGCGGGGGGAAGGGGCCCCGCCGCACCAGAGCGCGGCGCTTGTTCACCAATGCGAAAGCTGCCACTTGCCATAACCGGGGCCTGATTAGGAGTTTTGCCATGCCGCGCCGTTCGCTGATTGCCGCGCTTGTCCTCCTCCTCCCCGCATCGGCAATGGCGCAGGAGGCAGCGGTGCAGGGTCAGCCGCCTGAGCGCATTCGCTCAATCCTGTTGAAACCTGGCGAAGCATGCCCAGTTGCGACGGCCGAAAATGA
>PNLG01000377.1 GCA_013822915.1 Sphingomonas sp.
GGGGTCCTTTGCGGGCGTAGCGGGCTTTGTCACTATAGGACAGCCGCCGCGTGTCGCCAAGCGCAACTATCGGTTGCCGAGCGTGGCGAACGCACCCTATATGCGCGGCCAACACCCGAAAAGGCGCATCATGTCCCCAGATACGAGCATAGGAATCATCCTGAACGGCGAACAGCGGCGCGTGGCGGCCGGGATGACGATTGCCGATCTGGCGCAAGCGCTTGGCCTGGCCCCTGAAAAAGTGGCGGTGGAGCGTAATCTGGCGATCGTGCCGCGCTCGACGCTCGCGCATGTCGCGCTGGCAGACGGGGACGCGCTGGAGATTGTCCATTTCGTCGGTGGCGGCGATCATGCGGCCGACGCTGGCGAGGATAGTTGGCAGGTCGCGGGGCGGACATTTCGCTCGCGGTTGATCGTCGGCACCGGGAAATACCGCGATTTTGAGCAAAACGCCGCCGCCGTTGCGGCATCGGGTGCCGAAATCGTGACGGTGGCGGTGCGCCGCGTGAACATCAGCGATCCCAAAGCGCCGATGCTGACCGACTTTATCGACCCGAAGCAGATCACTTACCTCCCCAACACGGCTGGGTGCTTTACCGGCGATGAGGCGATCCGCACGCTGCGCCTCGCGCGCGAGGCGGGCGGTTGGGATCTGGTCAAGCTCGAAGTGCTGGGCGAGGCCAAGACGCTCTATCCCGACATGGTGGAGACGCTGCGCGCGACCGAAATCCTCGCGAAGGAAGGGTTTTTGCCGATGGTTTACTGCGTCGATGATCCGATCGCCGCCAAACGGCTGGAGGATGCAGGCGCCGTCGCGATCATGCCGCTTGGCGCGCCGATCGGCTCGGGACTTGGCATTCAGAACCGCGTCACTATCCGTCTGATCGTTGAGGGGGCAGGAGTGCCCGTGCTGGTCGATGCAGGCGTCGGCACCGCCTCTGACGCGGCGGTCGCGATGGAGCTTGGCTGCGACGGCGTGCTGATGAACACCGCGATTGCGGAGGCGCGCGATCCGGTGCTGATGGCGGCCGCCATGAAATCAGCGGTTGAGGCGGGGCGGATGGCCTATCGCGCCGGGCGGATGGGGCAGCGCCGCTATGCCGATCCGTCAAGCCCATTGGCGGGCCTGATCTGATCTGTTATGGCTGCAAACCAATGCTTAAGTTGAAGCTACTTCTGGCGAGTTTCGCGCTTTTTGTGCTGGCGGCCATGATGCCGCTGGGACTGATGGGCAGCGCATGCTACAGCGCGTCTGCGGCGACAGCGCCATCCGCGCATCATGCGATGGCATCCCCGCATCCGGCTTC
This sequence comes from Sphingomonas sp., assembly GCA_013822915.1. Taxonomy (GTDB): domain Bacteria; phylum Pseudomonadota; class Alphaproteobacteria; order Sphingomonadales; family Sphingomonadaceae; genus Sphingomonas. The sequence continues at coordinate 1,308 of PNLG01000377.1, forward strand.
GGATAGCGCGTGCGAAATGCTGCTCGCCAATGACTGTTGCACCAATTGCTGCGTCGTCGCGCCTGCGCCGCGTGCTGGCGTTAGTGCGCCCATATATGCTGCCTATCGGCTCCATGTCGCGCCGACTCCAGCGCATCCGGGTTGGTCAACTGCCCCGCCGCAGCGCCCGCCGCGCGCATAGCGGTTCGTTGATCCACGGCGTGCAAAATCGCGCCACAAACCCATTTTTATTCGGAGATTTATGATGATTCGTATTGCAAAATTCCTCGTCCTCGGCCTCGCTGGCACCGCAACCGTTGCTTATGCAGCAGCACCCGCTGCGGTGTCGGCGGTTTGCAGTGCTGCCTGCATGGGCGTGTGCATGGCAATGGGCATTGATTGCGGCATGCCCAATTGCTGATTGATGCGATAACCGCGTAAAGAGTGCCGGGGCGGAAACGCCCCGGCATTTTGCCGTTGGGGAGAGTGGTGGTGCGTGGTTTGCGGGGATTGAGCGGCGGGCTGGCTTTGACGGTCGCAGTCGCGCTGGCCGGGTGCGACAATGTCGCAGGGATCGACCCAAGCGCAGCGGCAGCGGGGCAGCGCGAGCCCAATATGCTCAAAACCTATGACAAGACCAATATTGCGGGCTGGCTCTACAAGGCGGCCAAACCCAAGGCAGTCGTGCTGTTGTTCCATCAAGCCGGGTCGAGCAAGGACGAATATGGCAGCATTGCCCCACGCCTCGCTGCGCTGGGCTATACCGCCTATGCGATTGATCAGCGGTCGGGCGGTGATTTGTTCGGCGATAATTCGACCGTCCACCGCGAGGGGCGCTCGACGGGCTTTCTGGAGGCAAAACAGGATCTTGAAGCAGCGCTTGCCTGGGCGCGGCAACAGGGGTTGCCAGTCATCCTGTGGGGCAGCAGCTATTCGGCGGCGCTCGTGTTTCTGGTCGCGGCGGACAATCCGGCCGATGTCGATGCAGTGATGGCGTTTTCGCCGGGCGAGTATCTGGGCGATCCCGATCTGGTCAAGCGGGCGGCGGCGCGGGTGCGCGTGCCGGTTTACGTCACCTCGGCAAGCGATGCGAAGGAAGTCGCCGCAGCCAAGGCAATCGTCGATGCGGTCGGCACCCCGCGAAAGCTGCAGCATGTGCCGGTGGCGGGCACACATGGCTCATCGACGCTGATCCGTGAACGCGACCCGGCGGGCTATGATGCGAACTGGCGCGCGGTCGAGGCGTTTCTGGCGCAGATAGTGCCCGCGTCCTAACCGGCGCTTTCGACCTGCTTCAGTGCGCCCCGGATCGCGCCGATGGTGGTGCCGTTCGTTATCACCTCAATATCGGTTTTCAGGTGGAGCAATTTGACACCGCTTTGCGCGAGCGCGCGGTCGAGCGCGGGGCCGAATTGCGCGGTCGTCTCCACCGTTTCCGACCATGCGCCATAGGCACGGGCAAGTGCGGCGAAATCGGGGTTGCGGAGCGTGGTGCCGGAAAGCCGCGCGGGGTATTCGCGTTCCTGGTGCATGCGGATCGTGCCGTACCCGCCATTGTCGACGACGATGACGAGCATGTTCGCGCCGTGCTGGATCGCGGTGGCCAGTTCCTGCCCGTTCATCAGGAAATCGCCATCGCCTGCAATCGCAACGACAGTCTTGTCGGGGCAACGCAAAGCGCCGGCGACGGCGGCGGGGACGCCGTAGCCCATCGCGCCGGCGGTGGGGGCGAGTTGGGTGCCGGGGGAGCCATAGTGCCAGTAACGGTGCCACCAGCCCGAGAAATTGCCCGCGCCGTTGCAGATGATGGTGTCCTCGGGCGTCAACCGCTCGCGCATCGCGGCGACGCAAATGCCGAGGTCGAGGGTGACGCCTTCCCGCGGCTTGGGGGAGGACCATTCCAGCCATTCGGCGTGCGCTTCGGCAGCGGCGGAAAGCGGCTCATCGGGAAACTCTGCCGTCACGATCTGGATAGCGAAAGCGCACGGGTCTGCGGTGAGCGCAACATCGGCGCGATACACCCGGTTGAGCTCGCTCGGATCAGGATGAACGTGTATCAACGTTTGGCCGGGATGATCGGGGGTGACAAGCGTGTAACCGTCGGTCGTCGCTTCACCCAGCCGCGCACCGACGGCGAGAATCACATCGGCTTGCTTGATGCGCTGGACCAGCTTCGGGTTGGGGCCATAGCCGAGATTGCCTGCCCATTCCCGCTGATCGTTACTGATCGCATCCTGCCGGCGGAACGCACCGACAGCGGGAATGCCCCAGCTGCGCGCGAAATGGCCGAAGGCGGCGCTGGTCGCCATGTCCCAGCCCGCGCCACCGACAATCGCGACCGGACGCTCAGCCGATCTTAAAGCCGCAACGATCTCCTTGATGGATTCATCGGCGATCCACGTCTGCAGCCGCTCCACGCGCGGCCGGTCCACCGCCACAACCTCATCCCGCAGCATATCCTCAGGGAGCGCGAACACCACCGGCCCCGGCCGCCCGCTGATCGCTGTATTCCAAGCCCGCGCGACATATTCCGGGATGCGGCGGGCGTCGTCTATCCGCAGCGCGAGCTTTGCCAGCGGCATGAACATCGCGACGAGGTCGATTTCCTGAAACCCCTCGCGGTCGCGCATCCCGCGGTCGACGTCGCCGATGAACAGGATCATCGGCTGCGAATCCTGAAACGCGACATGGACGCCGATGCTCGCATTGGTCGCGCTAGGGCCCCGCGTGACAAAGCACACCCCCGGCCGTCCGGTCAGCGTGCCATCGGCGCAGGCCATGAAGGCGGCGCCCCCCTCCTGCCGACACGTCACCACATCGATTTGCGGCGTGTCGTGCAGCGCGTCGAGCACCGCGAGAAAGCTTTCCCCCGGCACCTGAAAAATGCGGTCGCACCCCTGCGCGATCAGATTGTCGACCAGAATCCGACCGCCGCTGCGTAAGGTCATCATGCTCTCCTTGGCACGCCCATAGCCAAGGATTAGGCTCAGGCAAAATGACAGGAGAGATCATGGTCGATTTTACTACCATCGCGAGCGACTTGCGGTTCCCAGAAGGACCGGTCGCGATGCCCGATGGCAGCATCATCCTGGTCGAAATCGCCGCGGGGCGGATCACCCGCATCACCCCCGATGGCGCAAAGCAGGTGGTGGCGGAACCCGGCGGCGGGCCGAACGGCCTCGCCATGGGGCCGGACGGCAAGCTTTATTGCTGCAACAATGGCGGGTTCAAATGGGCCGAACCGTCCAATGGTCTGCTCATCCCGCAGGGTCAGGCCGATGATTATTCCGGCGGGCGGATCGAGCGGATTGACGTAGCGACTGGTGCGGTGGAGACGCTCTATAAGGATGGCGATTTCGGCTGCACCCTGCGCGGGCCGAACGACATCGTGTTCGACGGGGCTGGCGGATTCTGGTTCACCGACCATGGCAAAACGCGCACTCGCTCGCGCGACGTGACCGGTATTTTCTATGCCAAGGCCGATGGTTCGCACTTGGAAGAAGTGGTTTTCCCCAGCGAAAACCCCAATGGCATCGGCCTTTCGCCCGATGGTAACACGCTCTATGCGGCGGAGACCTATACCTGCCGCCTCATGGCGTTTCGCGTCACGGCGCCGGGCAAGGTCGATCAGGCGGGCGGGCTCGGCGGTGCGGGCATCCCGCTTCACCGGCCAGCAGGGTATAAATTCTTCGATTCGCTCGGCGTGGAGGAATGCGGCAATATCTGCGTTGCGACGATCGGTGAAAGCGGCATTTCGGTGATTTCGCCCACCGGCGAACTGGTCGACTTCGTGCCGACCCCCGATCCGTTCACCACCAACATCTGCTGGGGCGGGGCGGATCGGCGGACGGCCTATATCACGCTGTCGGGCACGGGGCGGCTGATTGCGATGCCATGGCCGCGCGCCGGGCTGAAGCTGATGGCTTAATGGCTGAGCAGGATCGGGCAGGGCGCGTTTTCGAGCAATTGCTGGGTGACACCGCCGAACAGCGTCTCGCGAAACCGGCTATGGCCATAGGCGCCCATGACAATCCAGTCCGCTGACGCCGCCTCGGCTGCTGCACTGAGCGCCGCGCCAATCGTGCCATACTCGCGCGGCCGTTCAATCAATTCGGCATGAATGTTGTGACGGGATAGGTAACGCGTCGCATCGGTCGCGGGAAATGCATCGCCGCCGTCGACGATCGTGACCAGCTTGACCGCACGCGCATGGGCGAGCAGCGGCACGGCGGCGCGCAGTGCATTCGCGGACTCCGCCGTGCCTGACCATGCGACCATCGCTGTGCCCTGCGCAAAGAGCGGCTGCGCATGGGGCGGCACCGCCAGCACCGGGCAGGCCGACGCCAGCACGACATCACCGACCAGCCCCACCGAATCCGGGTCGGTCCGCCCCTCCAGCCGGTTGAGGCCAAGAATGACCAGATCGGCCAGCCGCGCGGCATCGGCCAGGCCATCAGCGATCAGGCCGGTGCTGGTCACGCTGTCCCATGGCACATCCTCTTGCGCCATTTGGGCGGAGAGGCGCGCGATCAGCGCTTCCTCGCGCTGCTGCGCCTCCGCCAGCGCATCGGCGATCAGGTAACCGCCGCCAAACGGGTCCATCGCGATAAACCGCCGCAATGGTGTGTTGATGTGCAGCGTCAGATGCGCAGCCATCATCCGCGCGAGGTCAAGCGCGGTGTTGAGGCTGGTGTCCGTGCTGGGCGCGCCATCGGCATAGACAAGGAGCGAACGCATCGGGCGATCCTTTCGGGTGACGGGGTTGATGGCGTCTTTTGCGGGTAATTGCCTTGCCGCGCATTGACGGCGATCAATCGCCCCGCTTTCGCCTAAACCGGCGCAATCCGGCACCGGCAAATCGTTGACCCTTTGCGGGCGCGCGGACTATCGTGTCGGCCATCCGCTGTGGAGATTTCGTGCAATGCAAAAACTCTATCCCAACGCCGCTGCCGCG
>PNLG01000218.1 GCA_013822915.1 Sphingomonas sp.
TCAGCACCTTGCCGCCCAGATGGCCGCACTTCTTCTCAGATGCGAGCTGGTCTTCATAGTGAACACCGGCGGCACCTGCCGCGATATAGGCCTTCATGATTTCAAAGCAGTTGAGCGGGCCGCCGAAACCGGCTTCGGCATCGGCGACAATCGGCGCGAACCAGTCGCGGCTTGCTCCGCCTTCGCTATGTTCGATCTGGTCGGCGCGTTGCAGCGTGTTGTTGATCTTGCGCGCCAGTTCCGGCCCGGCATTGGCGGGGTAGAGCGACTGATCAGGATACATGGCACCCGCGGTGTTGTTGTCGGCGGCGACCTGCCAACCCGACAGGTAAATCGCCTTCAGCCCGGCGCGCACCATCTGCATCGCCTGATTGCCAGAAAGTGCGCCCAGCGCGTTGATATAATCTTCCGACTTCAGCAATTCCCACAGCTTGTTCGCGCCTTTGCGTGCCAGCGTGTGCTCAACCAGCACCGACCCGCGCAGCTTGGCCACATCCTCAGGGGTGTAGGGGCGGGTGATGCCGTCGAAACGGCCAGCGGGGGCGGGGATCAGGTCTTCAAAAGTCATCGCGCGGCTCCTTTGCGTCGCTTGCTTCCGGGGGAGAGTGATGTGCCCCGCTGCACCGCACCAACGGGTTTGGCGAGCGTGCGGCGTCTGGCTTTCGTGTCACGATGTATGCATCACGGCTAAGTGCGATGTCGTTATGTAAATTATTTACACGGTGCGACCGTTCCGTCATAATCTCGCCATGGCGGAGCAGAAAATCCTGGCGGGCTATGCGGTGCGGCGCGTGCGGCGGCAAGCGGGGCTGACGCAGGCGGCAATGGCGGATGCGCTTGGCATTTCGTCGAGCTATCTGAATTTGTTGGAACGGAACCAGCGCCCGCTGTCGGCGGCCTTGCTCGTCCGGCTGGCCGAACAGTTTGACTTTGACGCGCGCGGATTGGCAGCCAATGAACCAGGCGGGGGGGAGGGGGCGTTGCGGCGGCGGCTGGCCGACCCGATCTTTGCCGACCTGGCGATGGACCGCGCGGAGCTGATCGAATGGCTGGCCGCAGCCCCCGCAGGGGTAGAGGCGTTTGCCCGCGCCTATGACCGGATGGGCACGGGCGATACCGTGGCGCAGGGCCCCGATCCCGTTGCGGCTGTGCGCCGCGAGGTGCAGCGGTGGCGCAACCACTTCCCCGATCTTGATGCCGCGGCCGAGGCGTTGGCCGATGAATTGCGGCTGGGCGCGGGTGACCTGTATGGCGCGATTGCCGAGCGGTTGCGAGTGCGCCACCAACTAACGATCCGCGTGCTGCCGGTCGATGTCATGCCCGATGCGCTGCGGCGGCTTGACCTGCATGCGCGCCAGCTTCAGCTGTCGGAACTGCTTGACCCGGCCTCGCGCGCCTTTGCTGCCGCCTTTCAGCTTGGGCAGATCGAGGCGCGGGGCGAAATGGATGCGCTGGCACGTGGCGGCGGCTTTGGCGACCGGGTGGCCGAACGACTGTATCGGCGGCATTTGCAAAGCTATTTCGCCGCCGCGCTGATGATGCCCTATGCCCGGTTTCTGCGCGCGTGCGAGGCCACCGGCTATGACGTCGAACTGCTCCAGCGGCGCTTTGGCGCGGGATTTGAACAGGTCGCGCACCGGCTGACTACGTTGCAGCGGGTGGGCGCGCGCGGGCTGCCCTTTTTCATGGTGCGGATCGACCGCGCCGGGCAAGCGTCGAAGCGCTTCTCGGGTGCGAGCGGCGCCGCGCTTGCCACCGCGGAGGGGCGCTGCCCGCTCTGGCACTTGCACATGGCGTTTGAACGGCCCGGCGCGCTGCACGTTCAGCTTGTGGGGGTCGAGGGGGAGGGACGCTGGCTGACGATGGCGCGCACCGTCGCGCCGCAGGGGCGGCGCTATGGCGCAACCGCGGCGGAGTTCGTCGTGGGCCTTGGCGTGACCGCCGATCTGGCCGGGCCGTTGGCGGCAGCGCGGGGGATCGACCTGGCGGGGGCGGCGACCCCGATTGGCCTTGGGTGCCGCCAATGCCTGCGCACAAATTGTCCACAGCGATCCGCCGCACCCGCCGCCCGCCCGCTGATCGTTGACGAGGGCGAGCGCGGCCTGTCGCCATTCCGCTTTGCCGCGGACTAGCCGGTTTGCTATGATCTACGACCGAGGGAGCCGGATCATGGAAAAATCGGTCACGCGTTTTCGCTCAAGTACGTTTCGCTGGCTGTTTGGTAGCCTGAGCGGGTGGGGGACTGTGCTGCTCTGTTTGATTGGCGTTGGGTTATTCATTATCGGCTGGCGCTGGCTGACCAATATTGCAACGCAATATGAGCTGACCGATCAGCGGTTGATTATCCAGCATGGCATTATCATCAAAACGACTGATGAGATTGAGCTTTACCGGATCAAAGATACAAGCATCGCCTATTCAATTATCAATCAATTGACCGATATCGGTACCATTACGATCCGATCGAGCGATGCTACCACAGCGCATGGTGATCTGGTCCTGCGTGATATCCCAAATGGTCGTGCGATTCGTGAAGATATTCGGCGGCTGACCGATGCCGCGCGACAATTGCGCCGGGTGCGCGAAGTCGACATCGACGTCGAATAGTAAATCCGTTCTAGATCAAATGCTTAGTTGGAATGATGCCCAATTTGGGCCACTGATGAGCCGTGCTTGCGGTAAATTGCTTGCTCAAAAGTCATAAAACTGCAACATTAATGCCACCAAAGTGAAACCTATGCGCGTTGCTCAGGGGCTTTGGCTGGAGAAAATGAATGAATAAAGTTTATCAAGCCTTGATTGTCGCAGCCGCGCTCGGGGTCGCTGGTCCCGGGTTGGCGGCATACAGCGAATTCAACGGATCAGCCGAAATTGCGCGAGGCGATTACGCCGCCGCCGAAAAGGTTATCGTCAAACAACGCAAGATGTTCGCCAATGATGCGGACCTGATAGTCAATCTTGCCATGGTTTATCGCAAGACAAATCGCGCCGATGAAGCGCGCGCACTATATCAGCGCCTGCTGAAGCTTCCGAGCGAAGAGCTTGAAATGGCCGGGCGGCTGACCACGTCGCACCGCGTTGCGCGCGAGGCGCTTGCCAAAATGGACATGCTCGCCGCGCGGTAACGCGCTTTGGGGTCAATCGCGCTGTCCGACCGGGCGGCGCGGGCCCGTCAATTTATTGCGGCGTCCGAACGGGCGCCGCTTTCTTGTCAGGCGCAGCGCTAACCGGTGGCGTGCCGTTTTCCGGCTGACCTGCATCAAGGGTCGCCGCCGACTCGTTCAACAGGCTCGCTTCGCTGGCACTGGCGCCGCCGGGATCACCGGTCGATGCATTGCATGCGGTCAGCAAGAGCGCCGCGAGGAGTGCGGCCCCGCGCGTCATTTCTCGCCCGACCTCTCACCCGACCCCTCAATTGCGTCGGCGGCATCGCGCAGAGCCTCGCTTGTCTTCGCCTTGCCCTGAGCAGTTGCGGCATCAATCGAGTTGCCGACCGAATCAATTGCGTTTTCGGCCGCGCCAAAGGCTTTGTCGCTGGCGGCGTCGATGTCGCTCACCGCTTCGCGCATGGTGGCGTTGGCATCGGCGGCGATCGCCTCACCCGCTTCGGCGGTTTCATTCCGGGCCGCCGGGCTGCACGCGGTGAGCAGGGAAGCGATGGCAAAGGCCGTAGCGGCAGCGCGCTTGGTCATGGTGGTCGTCCTCTTTCGATCGGTTACCCGTCTCCGACTAGCCATCCGCGCGTGGACAGGCAATATCGCGACGCGGTCGGGCCTGCGTTGCATTGATATAAAGATATCTTTATATGACGTGTCATGATGGTAGCGCTCGTCATTTTCCGTGCCCTTGCCGATGCGACGCGGCTGCGCATTTTGGCGCTGGTCCAGGCCATGGAATTGTCAGTGGGCGAGCTCGCCCAAGTGCTGGGGCAAAGCCAGCCGCGGGTGTCGCGGCATGTGAAAATCCTGTGCGATGCGGGGCTTGCTGAACGGCGCAAAGAGGGAAGCTGGGTGTTCGTCGCGCTGGGCGATCGGGCGCGCGTTACCCCGGTGCTCGCCGCGCTTGATGCCTGGCGCAGCGCGGAGAGCGATCATTGGGCGGTGGCGGACGCGGCGCGGCTGGCGGCGGTGCGCGCGGACCGGGCGGCGGCCGCCAATGCCTGGTTCGAGGCCAATGCCGGCCAATGGGATGCCATTCGCTCGCTCCACATTGCCGAGGCGGATGTCGAGGCGGCGATGCGCGACATGCTCGGTGCTGCAGCACTCGGGATGCTGATTGACATTGGGACGGGCACCGGGCGGATGCTGGAGCTGTTCGCGCCGCATGCGCGCCACGCGCTCGGCATTGATCGTTCGTCGGAAATGCTGCGACTGGCGCGCGCGAAGCTGGCCGAGCGAGGGCTCGCCAATGCCGAATTGCGGCAGGCGGACCTTTATGCGCTGCCCATGGCCGATGCAGCCGCTGACGTTGCGATCATTCACCATGTGTTGCATTTTGCACAGCAGCCCGGCGCCGCGATTGCGGAGGCGGCGCGCGTGCTGCGCCCCGGCGGGCGTTTGCTGATCGCCGATTTCGCGCCGCATGACCGCGAGGAGTTTCGCGCGCAGGGCGGCCACACCCGGCTCGGCTTTTCCGATGAGCAGCTGCATGGCTGGTTCGATGCCGCCGGGCTGGCCCCGGCGCGCACCGAAGCGCTGAGCGGCGGCAAGCTTACCGTCAAACTCTGGCTTGGCCGCAAGGTTGAACATCTATTGAAAAAGGCGATTGCCGCATGAATTTGTCCGTCCACCAGCTTGAGGAAGCACGCCGCGCGCAAGCTTTCGAAAATGGCGCGATTGCGCGCGGGGCGCCCCTGTTCGCCGATTTGGCGGGGGACGCCGAAGTGAGCTTTGAATTTTTCCCGCCCAAGACCGAGAAGATGGAAGCGGCCCTTTGGGAGACGGTCAAAACGCTGGCGCCGTTTGGCCCGCGTTTCGTCTCCGTCACTTATGGCGCGGGCGGGACCACGCGTGAACGCACGCATGCAACGGTGGCGCGCATTCAGAGCGAAACGCCGATGGCGGCGGCCGCGCATTTGACTTGTGTCGAGGCATCCAAAGCGGAGATTGCGGAGGTCGCCCATGCCTATTGGGAGGCAGGCGTGCGACACATAGTCGCGCTGCGGGGCGATGCGCCCGGCGCCGATGCCTTTGTGCCGCACCCGGCGGGCTATACCAATGCCGCCGATCTGACCGCGGGATTGAAAGCGTTGCACCCGTTTGAGATTTCGGTCGCAGCCTATCCCGAAACGCACCCCAATTCGCGCGACGAGGCGGATGACCTTGACAATTTGAAGCGAAAGCTGGACGCGGGCGCAACCCGCGGGATCACGCAATTCTTTTTCGAGCCGGAGACATTTTTCCGCTTTCGTGATCGGGCAGCGGCGGCGGGGATTGATGCTGAAATGGTGCCCGGCATCATGCCCGTTACCAATTTTGCGAGCATTCAGCGCATGTCGGCGATGTGCGGCACGGCGGTTCCGCCCTGGCTGGGCCGCTTGTTCGACGGGCTGGACGATCACCCGACCAGCCGCCAGCTGATCGCCGCCACCATCGCGGCCGAGCTATGCCGCAAGCTATACGCAGGCGGGGTGCGGCAATTCCATTTCTACACGCTCAACCGCGCTGAATTGAGCTTTGCGATCTGCCATCTGCTCGGGCTGCGCGCGGCGGCTACTCTTGAAGGAACCAATTCGTGACTGCCAGACAAGCGCTGCTCTCCGCCGCTGCCGATCGGATCCTGATCACTGATGGCGCGTTCGGGACCGAGATCCAGAACTGGAAGCTTGCCGAGGCCGATTATGCGGGCGCGCTGAAGCTGTCCAAGGATCAGAAGGGCAATAACGACATCCTGGCGCTGACCAAGCCGGAGGTGCCGGAGGCGATTACCCGTGCCTATCTGGAGGCCGGTTCGGACATCGTCTCGACCAACACGTTCAGCGCGAATTCAATCAGCCAGGCCGACTACGGCGCCGAACATCTGGTGCGCGAGATCAATCTGGCATCGGCGAAAATCGCGCGGGCCTGCGCCGATGAATTCGCCGCCCGCGACGGCCGCCCGCGCTTTGTCGCAGGGTCGATCGGCCCGACCAACAAGACCCTGTCGCTGTCGCCCGATGTCAATGATCCGGGGTTCCGCGAGATTGATTTCGACACGCTGAAGGATGTCTACCTCGAACAGACTT
>PNLG01000162.1 GCA_013822915.1 Sphingomonas sp.
ACTATCGTCGGGACCGGTAAATTGCATGGCTAGAAGAAGGGCTAATACGCTGGTTACCAACAACTATTCCTGATCCATTTTGGTTTAATTGGTCAGCAAGCCGTGCTGCTTTTTGCCCGCAGAAATACGCACTTCCGTATCGCCAACCGCCACAACCGTCGCTTCATCGTCGAATTTCACGCCATCGATGCGCGCGCCGCCGCCCTTGATCAGCCGCCGCGCCTCGCCCTTTGACGCCGCAAAGCCGAGTGCAACAAGTGCATCGACCAGCGTGATGATGCCGCCTGACACCGCATGGACGGGCAGGGCGCCACCCGCGTCCCCTTCCTCGAACAGGCGGCGCGCGGTGTCGGCGGCGGTCTGCGCGGCGGCGGCACCGCGGCACAGCGCGGTTGCTTCATTGGCGAGCACGATCTTGGCAGCATTGATTTCCGCACCCGCCAGTGCCTCCAGCCGCGCAATCTCGTCAATCGGCACATCCGTGAACAGCCGCAGGAAACGCCCGACATCGCGGTCATCGACGTTGCGCCAGAATTGCCAATAATCATAATCGGGCAATTGCGCCGCGTTCAGCCACACCGCGCCCGACACCGATTTCCCCATTTTCGAGCCATCGGCCTTGGTAATCAGCGGCGCTGTGACGCCGTAAAGCTCGGTGCCGTCGATGCGCCGCGCCAGTTCAATGCCATTGACGATATTGCCCCATTGGTCCGATCCGCCCATTTGCAACCGGCAACCATAGTCGCGCGAAAGCTTCAGGAAATCATAGGCTTGCAGAATCATGTAATTGAATTCGAGGAAGGTCAGCGGCTGTTCGCGGTCGAGCCGCAGCTTTACGGAATCGAACGTCAGCATCCGGTTGATCGTGAAATGCCGCCCGACATCGCGCAGCAAGTCGATATAGCCGAGCTGGCTCAACCAATCGTCATTGTTGATCATCACCGCGTCAGTCGGGCCGTCGCCAAATGTCAGGAACCGTTCGAACACCGCGCGGATCGACGCTATATTGGCGGCGATTGCGGCATCGTCGAGCAGCTTGCGCCCCTCATCCTTGCCCGATGGATCACCGACCTTGGTGGTGCCGCCGCCCATAATCACGATCGGCTTGTGCCCGGCCTGTTGCAACCGGCGCAGCAGCATGATGAGCATCAAATTGCCGACATGGAGCGAGGGCGCGGTCGCATCGAACCCGCCATAGCCGGGCACAATCTGCCGCGCTGCGAGCGCATCGAGCCCGGCGGCGTCGGTCAGTTGGTGGAGATAGCCGCGCACGTCGAGCAGGCGGAGCAGATCGGAGGAATATTGGCTCATCCGCCCCGCCTAGCGGAAAGCTCAGCGTTTGGGCAACTGGCTCAACGGATCAACCGGGGTGCGGCCCTGGCGCAGCTCAAAATGCAATTGCGGGCGATCCGCCGTGCCGGTGTTGCCCGACAGTGCAATCGTTTGCCCCCGCTTTACCGATTGGCCGCGCTGCACCAGCAACTGGCTGTTATGTCCGTAAAACGTGACCCAGCCATCGCCATGCTTGAGCATTACGAGCCCGCCAAGCCCGGCCACCGTTTCGCCGGTATAGGCAACCACACCATCGGCGCTGGCAAGCACGGGTGTGCCGGGGGGCGCGGCGATCTTGATGCCGTTATAGCGCTCGCTCTCGCTCACCTGGCCAAAGCGGCGGACCACAGTGCCGTTTAGCGGCCATGCAAAGGCACCGGTGCGGCGGAGCGGCGCAGCAAGCGCTGCATCGGGCGGGAGCACCCGGCCCGGCGATGCGCTGGGCGGGGTCGGGCGCGATGCCGTTTCGAGCGCAGGTTCGCTGCCGGTGACGAGGTCATCAAGCTCAAGCCGGAATGCCGCTGCACGTTCTGCCGCCGTTGGGGTGGCTTCGCTGGTGCGCGGGATGATGATCCGCCGCCCGGCGCGTAGCACATAGGGTTCGACCAGATCGTTCGCGGTCACGATCTGCGCCCAGGGGACACCGTAAGCGCGCGCAATCGCAATCCCGGTCTCGCCCGGCCGCACGAGGTGATAGCGTCCGGCCGGGATGCGCAACCTTTGCCCCGCGTAAATCGTGTAGGGCGGGATGATGCCATTGGCGGCACCAATCGCCTCGGTTCCCGCACCCGTCGCATTGGCAACCGCGCGCAGCGTGTCGCCGGGCGCAACGACATATTCGCTTGCCGCTACCTCAATTGCATCCGCAATCACGGGCCGTGCTTCCCATGCGGGCGGGGGAGGAGGCAGCGAGAGAGGGGGCAGCCGGGTATCGGCCTCGCTCGGGGGCGGCAGCTGCGGCCGTTCGGGATAGTCGCTGGCCCGCTCGATCGGTGGCGGCACACAACCCGCCGCCAATAGCGCAAGGGCCGTGATCGGTAACGCGCCAAGCCGGTTCATCGCCGTAGCTTACTCCGCCCGATAGGCCGACGCCAGCATCGCCAGCGACTCATGGTGCGTCAGGTCGAGGTGAAGCGGCGTGACCGCGATATAGCCGTCCGCCACTGCCTCGACATCGGTCGAATGCGCGGGCGTTTCGATCGACGGCCCCAGGGCAAACCAGTGATAGTCATAGCCGCGCGGATCGCGGTTCGTCACAATCTGTAACCGACCGTAATCGCGCAACCCCTGTGCCACGACGCGGGTGCCGAGCACCTGGTCAGCGGCAAGGGCCGGGAAATTGATGTTGACGAGCGTGCGTGGCGCAAGCGGTGCCTCGATCAGCGGCGCGAGCACCCTTGCCCCCCAATGCCGTGCGGCATCGAACGGCACGACATCGCCCATCCCCTCACGCACATAGGCTTGGCTGAGCGCGATCGAGCGCACCCCCGCCAGCGCCCCCTCCATCGCCGCTGACACCGTGCCCGAATAGGTGACATCTTCCGCCAGATTGGCACCGCGATTGACACCCGACAGGATCAGATCGGGCTTGGCATCGGCCATGATCTTCGCCAGCGCCATCATGACTGCATCGGTCGGCGTGCCCGCCACGGCAAAGCGCCGCTCGCCATGTTGCCGCACACGAAGTGGCCGGGTGAGGGTGAGCGAATGGCCCGCGCCCGATTGCTCATCGGCGGGCGCGACGATCCACACATCGTCCGACAGCGTTGCCGCTATGTCCTCCAAAACCTTGAGGCCGGGGGCATGATAGCCATCGTCATTGGTGAGGAGAATGCGCATTATCGCTGAACCTCCAGCCGGGTAACGCCGCCCATATAGGGCAGCAGCGCGTCGGGCACGCTCACGCTGCCGTCCGCATTCTGGTAATTCTCGATCACCGCCACCAAGGTGCGACCGATGGCGAGACCGGAGCCGTTGAGCGTGTGGACAAATTCGGTGCGCTTCTCTGATGCGATCCGATAGCGCGTGTTCATCCGCCGTGCCTGAAAATCGCCCGTGTTCGAGCAGGAGGAAATCTCGCGGTAAGCGCCCTGGCCGGGCAGCCAAACTTCGAGATCATAGGTCTTGCGCGCGCCGAACCCCATGTCGCCAGTGCAGAGCAGCAGCTTGCGATAGGGCAGGTTGAGCCGTTCCAGGATCGCCTCCGCCGCGCGGGTCATGCGCCGATGCTCGGCTTCCGACTCCTCAGGGCGTACTATGCTCACGAGCTCGCATTTTTCGAACTGATGCTGGCGGATGAAGCCGCGTGTGTCGCGCCCCGCCGCCCCCGCTTCGGAGCGGAAGCACAGTGTCAGCGCGGTCAGGCGGATGGGGAGGGCGTCCTCGTCGAGCAGATCGCCCATGACGCTGGCGGTTAGGGAGACTTCGCTGGTGGGGATCAGCCAGCGGCGGGAGTGGTTCGTTCCTTTTGCATTAGCCGTCAGTATCTGGCTGATCGTTTCCCGCTTAGCGCGCTCCTGGGCCTCTTGTGGCAGTGCGGAGTAGTCAGCGCCGAGATCGGCCATCGCTTCGTCGACCTGCTCGCTTAGCCAGTCACGACTCATTGTTAGGCTGGTCTTAAAACTATCCTCTGCGAATTTCGGCAGCTTGTCAGTGCCATACATCGCCTCATCGCGGACCAGCACCGGCGGATTGCATTCGATATAGCCGTGTTCGCGCGTCTGGACATCGAGCATGAACTGGCCGAGCGCACGGTGGAGCCGGGCCATGTCGCCACGCAGGAACGTGAAGCGGGCGCCCGACAGCCGCGCGCCCGTCTCGAAATCCATGCCGAGCGCGGGGGCGAGGTCGGCATGTTCGCTCGGGCTGAAGTCGAAGTCGCGCGGCGTGCCCCATGTTGCCTCAACGCGGTTTTCCGCTTCGTCCGCACCGTCCGGCACGTCATCGCCGGGCAGGTTGGGGATGATGTCGAGCGCGGCCTTTAGCTGGGCGGCGACGTCCTTCTCCTCCGCCTCGAGCGCCGGCAGCCGGTCTTTGAGCGCGGCAACTTCCGCCTTCAGCGCATCGGCGGCGTCCTTATCGCCCTTGGCCATCGCGGCACCGATCAGCTTGGAGGCGTCATTGCGTCGCGCTTGCGCCGCTTGCATCCCGGTGGCGAGCGCACGACGGCGCTCATCGAGGTGCAGGAGCGCGTCGGCGTGCGGCCCCAGCCCCCGGCGCGCGAGCTGCGCGTCGAAAGCGGCCGGATTATCGCGGATCAGGCGGATGTCATGCATGGCCCCCGCGCTATGGCGAGCGGCTGCGCGTCACGCAAGCTTAGTCGGCGGCTAGCGTGCTCTCAGCAACCGGATCGGCGGACCGCTTGGCAAAACGCTTGCGCGCCACCAGCGCCGCCGCCGCTGCCCCGAACAACAATACCATCGGCGGCCCGGGCACCGGCGTTGGGCCACCCGGATCGCCACCACCGCCGCTTGACGAAGCGCTGGAAGCCGACGAGGCCGATGAGGTCGACACGCCGCTGCTCGCCGACGTGGAACCCGACGCGCTGGTGCTGAAACCGACGCTGGACGAGCCGAGCGATGATGACCCGCTGCTGCTGGCGCTGGACGCGCTGCTGGCGCTCGATGCGCTCGACGTCGAGCTGGAAACATCGCCCGACGAGGCCGACGACACGTTGCCCGACGACGACGACCCCCCCGTTGAAGTCGACGACCCGCCGGTCGACGTCGAAGACCCGCCGGTTGACGAGGTGCTCGACACTTCGCCGCTCGACGAGGTGCTCGATACTTCACCCGATGAGGTGGATGAGGATGAGCCGCCGGTCGATGAGCCGCCCGTGGACGACGTGCTCGACACTTCGCCCGAGGACGTGGACGAGGATGAGCCGCCCGAGCCGCCACTGCCGCCCGACGAGGTCGACGATGACGAACCGCCCGAGCCGCCGGTGCTCGACGTTGACGAAATGTTGATGACGATGCCGCCCGATGTGCTGGTCGTGCCATCGCCCGGCGTGCCTGAGCTGGTGCTCGACGAGGTCGTGCCGCTGCTCGTGCTGCTCGCGCTCGACGTGCCGCCACCGTTCGATGAAATGACGACCCCGCTGCTGCCCCCACCGCCGCCGAAAAAGCCGCCGGCAAAAAAGCCACCAAAGCCGCCGCCAAAGCCGCCGCTGCCGCCGATGATGACCGGCGCGACACCGCCGCCGCCGCCCGACACCGGAAAATCACCGCTCGATGCGGCATAGGGCGGGGGGAGTGGAATGGGCTGGCTCGCGATCTGAACGGTGGCAGGCGGGCAGGTCGCCGTGGTGCGGGTCACGACACGGCGCACCCGGGTGGCCTGGCGCCGCACGCCGGTGGTGCGGACGATCTTTTTGGTGTGCTTTACATAGGCTGCGCGCGGTTTGGTCGATTCGGTCACATGGACCGCGCCACCGCCGACTACCGCACCGCCGCACGCGCATGCACAAAGTTTCGCCAGGGCCATCCGCACAGACATTGCGTCACTCTCTCAATAACGTCCGATCAATGGGCCGACGGATCACCCCATAAACAGACATGCCGCTATTGGTCCAAAGTGCAGAACAAAATGTTAAGTTCAACTGTGTTAACCATGTTTTCACTCTTTGCCGGAGCGATCTGGAATGAATCAAGCGGCGATGTTGTGTTAATGTACACAATTGGGACAGTTATTTTCAGATTCAGCCTGTGTTCAAAAAACCATGTTAACCATCCGGTTAAAAAGATCATCCGACGGTCGCCAACATCGTCGGTTTCGCGAGCCATGCGCTCGTGGCGCACCTATAGGCTGTGCTTGTCGATCCGTCGGCGCGTGGCTATAGGCGCGCTCAAAGGCCGCGCGC
>PNLG01000165.1 GCA_013822915.1 Sphingomonas sp.
ATGTTCGGACAGCCCGCACGTCTCCAGCACGTTGCGAAGCTGCTGCTCGCCCCAGCGCCCGCGCGCCTTGGGGGCATTGCGCAACGAATTGACGAGCTTTGCGGCCTCTGCCGATACCCGCTCCTGCCCGATGCGCAAACCCTCCAACTGGCCCTTCAACTGGTCAAACGCGCTGGCGCGTTCGCTCTCCACCAGCTTCACCGTCTCCTCATAGCGCGACAGCCGCTCGCTCACCGGGCTCAGCAGCGCGCGCAGATTCTGCCCCGCCACTTCCTCGGACTGGCGAAATCGCTCATCGGCGCGCTTCAGGAACAGCTCCTGCGCCTCATGCAGCAATTTGCCCGACACTTCGGCGAATTGCGCGCCGAGCGCGTCCTTGGCCTCACGCAATTCGGTGATGCGCGCCTCGAATGCCGCTGCTTGCGCGCGCAGCGTCGCTGCCTCGGTTACTGCCTGCTCACGCTCGCCCCGCACCCGGTCGAGCGTTTCGGCCAGCGCGCCTGCGGCCTTTGCCCGTTCCTCCGCCGCCGCCAGATCGGTGATCGCCCGGCGAAAATCGTCGGTGCGCGCGTCCCGCTCCGCCCGCGCCCGCGCCGCCTCCCCCCGCCCGACCAGCCAGCCAATCGCCAGCCCGCCGATGAGCGCGGCAATCACGAT
This sequence comes from Sphingomonas sp., assembly GCA_013822915.1. Lineage (GTDB taxonomy): Bacteria > Pseudomonadota > Alphaproteobacteria > Sphingomonadales > Sphingomonadaceae > Sphingomonas. The sequence goes on from PNLG01000165.1 coordinate 658, forward strand.
CAGGATGACGAACATGTCCAACGTCGCGCGGCCCCGGCTGCAAGAGAACGAAGCAGGAACTTATCCCCACTTTCCCAACATTGCAAGCCATTCGTCCGCCCGCGCTATTCCAGCCCCAGCGCCCCCAAATCCGCCGCTGCTGCCGCCAATTCGGCGCGCGCGACAATCTGGCGATAGGCGGCGTCAAGCTTGCGCACGCCCGCATCTGCGGCGGCTTCCTCGCGCACATTGACCAGGAAAAAATCGCTTGCGCCGAGCGCAAAGCGACGCGCCTCCGCACCCGCCATCGTCGTTGCGCGATCATATTCATCGGCGGCGAGCGTGCGCAATTTCTCGGTCGCGCGCACATCAATCGCGAGCGCGTCGATCGCGTTGATGATCTGCTCCTCGGTCTGCTGACGACGGCGGCGGATCGCCTCAATCTCGGCGGTGGTCTGGTCGATGCGACCCTTGGCGACGCGGCGCTGGAGCGGCAGGGTGAAGCTCACGCCCACCTTGGTCTCGGTGCCCGCGCGCGACAGTCCACCGTCACCCAGCGGGCCGACATCCTGCGACACCTCCGCCTTCAGGTCGAGCCGGGGGCGCAGCGCGTTGCGATCGAGCGCGAGCCGGTTGGTCGCCTGTTGAATGCGCAGGTCAATCTGGCGCAAATCGGGCCGCGCACCCAAATTCGCACGCGGATCAACCGGCGTCGGCGTCGCGGGCGGCAATGCGGCGGGCAATCGGCTGGCGGCGGGCTGCATCGGCGCGCCATTGTCGTCGCGCAGGAACAGCGACAGCGCGTTGGCGGCGGCGGCCAGTTCCTGCTCCGCGCGCGCGACAAGCGTTTCACGGCGCAGGATATTTTGCTCATTCTCGGTCAGCAAAATGCTTGGCCGCGCGCCCAATTGCACCTGGCGCTTGAATCCCGCCTGCCGCTCCTGCGCCAGATTGAGCAAGTCGCGATAAATGGTCAGCCGCAACCCGGCCACGACCCACAAATTATACGCACCGATCGCACGCCGCTGCACCCCGATCGCAGTGAGCAGCCGGTCAGCCTCGGCGATATCAACGTCGAACCGCGCGGCAATGCGGCCAAAGCGCCGGTCATCGATCAACCGGTCGCGCATCAGCGATAGCACGGCGCCAACCTTGATTTCGCCGAAATTATTGGTGAAGCGCTCATCCTCGTAAATCGGGAACCGCCCCGACGACAGGCGATAGCCGCCATAAAGGCTACCGCCCCAATTTTCGATCGGGCGCGTGATCGTGCCGGCCGCATATTGGCCGTCGTAAAAGCCGGTCAGACGCGATTCGGCCTCGGCCTTGACGACTGTATCGAACGCGCCTTCGGCCGTAAGCGCCTTGCCCTCGGCCTGACGCACTTTTGCAATGGCCTCCAGCACTTGCGGCGCATGGCGGCGTGAGGATTGCAGCACTTCGGCAAGCGTAAGCGGGGTCCCCGGCGGCGTTCCCTGCGCCGCCTCCTGCGCCGTCGCTGCCCTTGGCGCGGCGAGTCCCAATATTAGCGCGGCCAGATGAAAAACAGCCCCGCGCCTCATTTGATCTTGCGCTCCTTGGGCTTCACCAGCGGGCGGTCCTTTTGCTCGGGCCGCTCAAACTGAAGCGGAAAGTCGTTGAGTTGACGCCACAGTTCGAACCCGGCCGACACCGTATCCATCAACACCCAGCCGCGCACCTTTGCGCCCAACCGGACAAAGGGTTCGCGTGGCCACGGATCGCGATCGGGGGCGGGCTCGACCAGGATGCGAAAGCGGCCATCTTCTGACGCGGACACGTCGATCGCGCGCACCCGCGCATCGAACAGCCCTTGCGCAATCGACGGCCAGCCGCTGAACTGGATGGTCGGCCACCCCTCAAACGCCAGCCGCACCCGGCGGCCCGGCTTGATGAGCGGAACATCGCGGCCATCGACATAAAGCTCGACCACACGCACCGATTCATCAGGCGCAAAGGTCGCCAGCACATCGCCCTGCTTGACGAGCGTTGACGTGTCACCGCCGTCGATCCGCATGATCCGACCGGCGCGCGGGGCCACGACCAGCTGCGCCGATTGCCGCGCGAGATCGACATCAACCTTGTTGATCGCGGCCCGACTCTGGGCGATTTTGGCGAGATAATCGGCCACCTTGATCTGCGCGGCTTCCAGATCCCGCCGCGCGCCCAGCCCTTCGCGAAACAGCGTGCCGGTGCGGTTCACGTCGAGCATCGCGGTCTGCGCGGCGACTTCCGCCGCTGCAATCTCCGCCTGTTTCTGCGCCCGCTCCGCGCGCAGCCGGTCGAGCAATTGCGGGTCGTTGTCGACGATCCGCGCGATCGGATCGCCCGGCTTCACATCGGTGCCATCAGTGACGTACCAGCGCTCGATCCGGCCGGGGACGAGTGCGGTGATATTCTGCACCCGGTCGCGCGGGTCGAGCGCGATGACCGAGCCAGTGCCCGGCGCCGTCTGCACCCAGGGGATATAGACCAGCCCGGCCAGCGACAGCACAATCCCGATCGCCAGAATAATCGCGATCGCCCGCAGCGCCCGCGGCGTCCGCAACCGTGTCAGCGTCTTGAACTGGGCAAGCTGTTCAGCGTGCGTCTGCATGGCTTGCCTCCCCCGGTGCCGCGTGACGCAGCGCATCGAATGCCGCGCGATCCGCCTCTATCCATTGCCGGTCGCGACCGAGCCACAAATGCCCGTCGAGCACGGGCGGGTTATTGCGGTGAGTGAAATAGAGCAACGTCGTGGGCAACGGCTTAAACGCCTCCAATATGCGGTTCATCTCATCGGCGGGCACCATGTCGAACAGCGGCGACAACAGCAGCAATTTCGGTCGTGAGAGGAACGCGCCAGCCAGTTTGAGCCGCATCATCTCCGGCAGCGACAGCGGCCATCCGGTCGATGCCAGCACCGTGTCGAGCCCCTCAGGCAATTGCCCGATCCGGCGGTCGATGCCGAGCAGCTTGAGCGCCGCCATCATGTTCCCCGGATCATCATCGGGCGAACAAAGCTCGAGATAATCGCGCACCGAGCACTCAACGATCGTCGGCCGGTCCAGCACAATCACGTCGCTGCGCAGGCGATAAGCGTCGAGCACGCTCAGCTCCGCCCCGCCAAGCGTAATGAACCCGGCATCGGGCGGACGGTGCCGCTTGAGCAACAGGGCAAAGGCGCGCTGCGTCTCCGGGTCGGCCGCCGCCACGAGCTTGGCACGGTGCGGGATCGCGCAATTCAGGCGCAAATCACCCAGCCGAACATCGGCGAACACCAGATCGCCCGCCGCCTCACCCGTACCGCTCACCCGCCCCGGCATTTCCTGCGGAATGGCATAGAGCAGCCCCAATTCTTCCACTGCCGTCACCAGATCGTAAAACACATCAAGATAGGGGCCGATTTGTGCAAAGCCAAAGAAAATGCTCGACAGGATCAGCTCGGCGGCGACCAATTGCCCGATCGACAGCTGTCCCTGAATAACGAGCCAGCCACCCATCGCCAGCAACCCGGCGCTCGCGACCGCATAAAGGATCAGAAATGCGACGGTCTGGGTAAAGCTATAGTTGAAATGCCGCCGATATGCTTTGATATAGCGCGCCGTCATTGCCTCTGACTTGTCGATCGCATAGGAGATATGGCGACCTGATTTGTAAAAGCCGTTCGACGCGCCCACGCTTTCGAGCCAGTGCGCGGTGTCATATTTCGCATGGCTGACCGCAACCGCCGACGTCATTGCCCCGCGTGACCATAACCGCCAGATCAACCAGGCGATCAGGATGAACAACAGGTTGAAGCCCAGGAAAAACGGGTGATAAAATGACGTCACCACGAAACCAACCGCCGATTGCAACAGGATCGTGAACAATCCGATCAACAGCGACGGCACCGATTTTTGGATGTTCATCACTTCGAAATAGCGATTGAACAGATCACCTTTGCGCGCGTCGCCAAAAAAGGGATCGCGCGAATGCACCGCGCGCAGCGTGATTTCGGCCACCAATTGTGCAAAGATGCGCTGGCGAAATACTTCCATCAAATGCACGCGAAAAGCGCTGAGCACTGCCGACAGCAGCAACAGCGCAAACAGCAACCCGGCCAGCGTAAATAACGGCGCGGGCAGCGCGGTATTCGCGACGCTATTGATCAGCATCTGCACCGAAATCGGCGTTGCCAGCGACAACAGGCTGATCCCGACGCCATAAATCACCGCAAGCGTGAAAAATGCCCGGTCCGGCCCCAAAATCGGCGCCGCCCAACGAATGAAATCGCGCAACCTGACGGTGTTATGCGCCTCACCTGCCATTATTCACTCCCCAACCGGCGCCAACCGCCGATGCTGCGCCGCAATAAATAACGAACCTTGCAATAGTTTCAACAATGCATTCTGATAAAAATTGATAGGATTACACTATTGATTTGATCGATCGTTCGACGTCGCGCACAATCGTCGCGAGCTGTTGATAGGCACTGGCCCGGCCCGCGCGCCGTCGCCAAGCCATTGCCAATTCACGATACATTGGTTTGCCCCGCACCGATCGCACGATCACGTCATCTCCATCACGAATTTCCGACCGGACATAGAGCGAAGGCAGCAGCGCCAGCCCCATGCCCAGCCCCGCCATCTGCCGGATCGCGTCCAGGCTAGTCCCCTCATACGCGCGCAGCACCGGCGCGCCCACCGCTTCGCCCAGTGTGACGATCTGTTCGCTCATCTTGTAATGCGGCGACAGGGTGAGCAGCCCGCGCCCGGCCAAAGCAGCGGGGTCGATCGCGGGAGCCTCCCCCAGCGGATCATCAGCAGCCATTGCGAGCAGCAATTCCTCGCGAAACAGCCGCTCGACCGTGAATTCGCGACCAATAACCGGCATCTGGACGAGCACCGCGTCATGCGAGCCCGCCGCGAGGTCATGCAGCAAATCATCGGGCGCGCCCTCGCGCACATGCAGCCTGAGCGCGCGGTGATCGCGGTGGAGCCGCGCCACCACCCGCGGCATCAGATAGGGCCCGAGCGTCGGCGACACGCCGAGCCGGATCGTGCCCGACAAGCCCATCGGATCATCAAGCGCCGATTCCTCCAGTGCTGCGACATCGGCCAGGATCGCCTGCGCGCGCTGCACAATGTCGCGGCCGAGCGGGGTGAGCGTGGCCGTTGTCGTCCCCCGCTCGACCAGCCGCACGCCGAGCCGCGCCTCAAGCTGGGCGATTTGCGCCGACAGCGACGGCTGCGCCACTCCCACCCGCTCCGCCGCGCACCGGAAATGCCCAGTATCGGCGAGCGCCACCAGATAATGCAATTGGCGCAGGGTAAGGTTGGGAGCCGCCATGACCGCCGCCTATCAGCTTCCAATCGCAAAGTCAGCGGGTGGGCGCCGACGCGCGCACCCGGTGGCGGAGAGGGTGGGATTCGAACCCACGGTACCCGTAAAGGCACAACGGTTTTCGAGACCGTCCCAATCGACCACTCTGGCACCTCTCCGCTG
>PNLG01000426.1 GCA_013822915.1 Sphingomonas sp.
AACGCGGTGCGCAAATCGGGGGAGCCAGTGACGATGTTCCTCGTCAATGGCGTTATGCTTCAGGGCGATATCAGCGCCTTTGACCTGTTTTGCATGTTGTTGCAGCGCGACGGAATGGCGCAGCTGGTGTATAAACATGCGGTGTCGACCGTGCAGCCTGCTCATCCGCTGAACCTCGCCGAGGAAGCTGCCGAGTCCGCCGATTGAGCACCGGGTTCGAGCGCGATCATGGCGAATTCGTTCGCGGCGGGCGCGCCGTGGTGGTGCTCCCCGATCAGGGGCACGCCAGCCGCGACGCGGCTGCCCGCCTCGCCGAAACGGCGGGACTTGCGCAGGCGATTGGCCTGGAGGTGACGTCGCAGCTTGCTGTGCGGCTGCGCGCGCCGAAACCGGCGACACTGATCGGGCAGGGACAGATCGAACAGATTGCAGCGTCTGTGCGAATGGACGAGGCCAGTCTGGTCATTTTCGACGCCGCGCTCACGCCCGTGCAACAGCGCAATCTGGAAACGGGACTTGCCGCGAAGGTGATCGACCGCACCGGCCTGATTCTTGAAATATTTGGCGAACGCGCCGCAACGGCGGAGGGGCGGTTGCAGGTCGAGCTCGCCCATCTCGACTATCAGGCGGGGCGGCTGGTGCGCAGCTGGACCCACCTTGAGCGCCAGCGGGGCGGCTTTGGTTTTCTCGGCGGTCCCGGCGAAACCCAGATCGAGGCCGACCGGCGGCTGATCCGCGACCGGATGGCGCGGTTGCGGCGCGAGCTGGACCAAGTCAGCCGCACGCGCGGGCTGCACCGCGAGCGGCGACAGCGCGCCCCATGGCCCGTGATCGCGCTGGTCGGCTATACCAATGCGGGCAAGTCGACGCTGTTCAACCGGTTGACCGGCGCGCAGGTGATGGCGGAGGATTTGCTGTTCGCAACGCTTGACCCGACGCTGCGCCAGATTGCGCTGCCCGGCATCGACAAGGCCATTCTTTCCGACACTGTCGGGTTTGTGTCCGACTTGCCGACGCAACTGGTCGCCGCGTTCCAGGCAACGCTGGAGGAAGTGGTGGCGGCCGACCTGCTCGTCCATGTCCGCGATATCGCCCATCCCGATAGCGAGGCGCAGCGCGCCGATGTCGAAGCCGTGCTGACCGAGCTGGGCGTTGCCGAGACGACGCCGCGCTTTGAGGCGTGGAACAAGCTCGACCTGCTTGACGAGGCGGCACGCGCCGACATGGCGCATGATGCGGCGACGCGCGGCAATGTTGTCGCGATTTCGGCGCTCAGCGGGGAGGGGGTGGGCGCGATGATGCGCGCGGTTGCGGCCCGGTTGACCGAAGGGCATCGCCGCTACACAATCAAACTTGAGGCGGGCGACGGCGCTGGCGCGGCCTGGCTACACCAACATGGCGATGTGATCGACCATTGGGTCGATGGCGAGGCGGCGGTGTATGAAGTGCGGCTGAGCGAGCGCGACTATGCGCGATTTGGCGAACGGCGTGGGTGAGCCCCTTGGCCGCTAGCGGGGTTGGTCGCCGATGTGCGCTTCTGCCCGCTTGGCCGCCGTCCAAAGTTCCTCCTTCGCGTTGAGATCGAGTCCGGCAAACGCCTCCCCCGCGGCATCCTCCATCGCGCGAAACCGCCGCTCGAACTTGGCATTCGCCGTTCGCAGCGCCGCCTCAGGATCAACCCCTTGCTTCCGTGCCCAATTCACCACCGCGAACAGCAGGTCGCCGATCTCCTCGAACCGGTGCGCGTCGTCCTTAGCGGTGTCGACCTCGGCCAGTTCCTCGTCAATTTTCGCGCGTGCGCCGGCGGCGTCGGGCCAGTCAAAGCCGACACGTCCAGCGCGCTGTTGCAGCTTTTCGGCCCGCATCAGCGCGGGCAGGCCAAGCGCGACGCCGTCGAGCGCGCCATCGGTGCCCTTGGCCGCGCGCTCGGCGGACTTGATTTGTTCCCATAGGCGGGGAGAGGTGCCCGCCGGGTCAACCGCATCGCCAAAGATGTGCGGGTGGCGGCGCTCCATTTTGTTGCAAATCGCGGTCACGACATCGGCAAGCGCGAAATGGCCAGCTTCCTCGGCCATGCGCGCGTGGAACACGACCTGAAGCAGCAGATCGCCAAGCTCATCGCGAAGATCGGTCATATCGCCACGCGCAATCGCATCGGCGACTTCGTGCGCTTCCTCGATCGTATAGGGCGCGATGGTCTGAAAAGACTGCGCAACGTCCCATTCGCAGCCGCTCACCGGGTCGCGCAGGCGCGCCATGATGGTTACCAACCGATCAACCATTGTTGCGCCTTTCTTTACCTGTTGGTTCGATAATATACATTATGTTAAATTCGTATCAGCGTGCGCGCGGTTCGAGGACCAGCCGGTTCCCATCCGCTCGCCAACTCTTAAGCTGGTTCAGGAAGTCGATACCCAGCAAATCATCGCCCAGCGTGTCGCCGACCAGCACGGGCATGTCGCGGGCGGTGATCGGGCCGATGCGAAGCTGCGCAATGCGCGCGCGCTGATTGATGGTCGTGCCGTTGGCAGTCTCCACCATCACGCCAAAGCCATCCTCCACGACAATGCCTGCTGCCCTTGCAGTCTCTCGCGAGATGGACGTCTGGGTGGCGCCGGTGTCGATCAGCATGCGCCGGTTAACCCCGTTAATCTCCGCCTCGATCCAGAAATGCCCGCCGACGCCGCGCGGCACCTCTACATTTCTGCCCGTGACAACCGAGTGCGTCAGCCCGGCATCCGCGAGAAATCCGTCCACGGCACCCCGGTTACGCGTCCATAGCGTGGCGAGGATCAGCCCGACCGCAAAAATCCCCACCCACATCAGCGCGGTGCGCACGACATGACCGATCGGGATGCGCCGCGCGAGCAGTGCCGACAGCGGGAGCAAGAGAATCAGCACATACCAGAGCACGCTCATTTGCTGATCGTCGGTCACAGCACAAGCTCCATGCCGTCATAGCCGGGCTGGACGCCAGGCGGCAGTTCGCGGACTAACGTGGCATAATCCATCGTCTGATCCATATGAATCAGCACCGCTTGCTTCACGGCAAGCTGCGATGCCCAATCGAGCGTCTGCGAAAGCGTCGGATGCGACGGGTGCGGCTGCCGCCGCAGAGCGTCGACCACCCACAGGTCCATGCCCCAATATAGCGCGGCCATGGCGGGCGTCAGCGTATGAAAATCCGTGCTATAGCCGATCTTCTTGTCCATATTTGTGAAGCGTAGCCCGGCCGTGGTTATCTCGCCATGCGGTTGGTCGACCACCTCGACGACGACATCACCAATCGCCAGCCGATCGGGTAGCAGCTCGATTGTCGCAATCGCAGGATAGCCAGCGTGGCTGTTGAACACATAGCTGAACCGCGAGGTCAGCGACGCCATCGTCTCTGCCCGTGCAAAGCCGCGCACCGGCCTGCCGCGCGTGCGGTAGAGTCGCCGTAGATCGTCCATCCCGTGGCAATGATCGGCATGATCATGGGTCCAGATCACCGCATCAATGTCCTTCACGCCCGCCGCCAATAGCTGTTCGCGCAGATCGGGGCTGGTGTCGACCAGAAGGCGCGTTGATGCCGTCTCCACCAGCACTGACGCGCGCGTGCGGCGGTTGCGCGGCTCCGTCGGGTCGCAGTCCCCCCAATCGCCCGCGCCGTCCGCTCCGCCGATCCGCGGCACGCCCGATGATGTGCCGGAACCAAGGACGCGGAGCTTCACGCGGCGATTCCTAATCTCGCCTTTTGGAAAAGCGCAAAGAAATTGGCAGTCGTGGTCGCTGCCAGGGTCATGACGTCAACCCCGCGAAGTTCCGCCAGAAACCGCGCGGTATCGGCGACAAAGGCGGGCTCGGCCGTCTTGCCCCGGTGGGGTACGGGGGCAAGGAACGGTGCGTCCGTCTCGATCAACAACCGCTCGGCGGGAATGCGTGCTGCCGTTTCCTGAAGGTCGCGGGCGTTCTTGAACGTGACGATCCCCGAAATCGAAATGTAACAGCCAAGCGCAAGCATTTGATCGGCGAACGCCCCGCTCGCGGTGAAGCAATGGATCAGGCAGGGAAACGCCCCCTTCCCCATTTCATCAGCGACAATTGCCGCCGTGTCTGCCTCGGCATCGCGGGTATGGACGATGAGCGGCAGCCCGGTTGCGCGCGCAGCCGCGATATGCGCGCGGAAATTGGCCGCCTGGCGCGCGCGGTCGCTATGATCGTAATAATAATCAAGGCCGGTCTCGCCAATGCCGATCACACGCGGGTGCGCGGCGCGCTCGACCAGCGCTTCGGCGGTGATATGCGGATGGTGATCGGCCTCGTGCGGGTGAATACCTATGCTGGCCCAGATGTCGTCATGCGCGTCTGCAATCGCGACAATCTCGTCCCATTCGCGCTCTCGCGTCGAAATGGTCAGCATCGTGGCGACCCCGGCACCCCGCGCGCGGGCAATCACGTCTGCCTGCTGCTCGACCAGCCCCTTGTAATTCAGGTGGCAGTGCGAATCGACGAACATCACGCCTCCACCGGCATTTCGAGGCGGGGAAACAGCGGCACGGGCTGCGCGAGCCGAAACCCACCCTCAGCCAGCGGTGAATACCAATGCGATCCGATCGCGCTGAACGTGCGCAGCTCAGGCGCAACGCCCATAGCATCCAGCAGCTTTGCCGCGCTCCCCGGGATCACCGGCGCAATCGCCACCGCCAGCTGCGCAATGCAGATGTAGAGGGTCGCAAGCACTGTCTCCATCCGCTGCAGGTCGGTTTTCTTCAGCGCCCACGGTGCCTGCTCGTCGATATAGGCGTTGCAGGCGAACACCGCCTGAATCCAAGCCTCGACTGCTTGCGAGAGCGAGATATCCTCATAAGCGCGCGGCATCGTGTCGCGCACGGCGGCATCGACGGTTGCGAACAGCGCGGCATCGGCATCGGCATGGCCATGGATTGCGGGCAGCCAGCCATCGCAATTCTTGTATATCTGGCTGAGCGTGCGCTGCGCCAGATTGCCAAAGCTGTTGGCCAGATCGGCATTCGCTCGGGAAACAATTGCTTCCGCCGAATAGCTGCCATCCTGACCAAAGCTGATGTCGCGTAACAGGAAATAGCGCAACGCATCCACGCCATAAGCATCGGCAAGCGCAATCGGATCGGCGGCATTGCCCGCCGACTTGCCCATTTTTGCGCCATCGCGCGCCAGCACAAAGCCGTGTCCGAACACCGATTTGGGCAGCGCAATCTTGGCGGACATCAGGAAAGCCGGCCAGTAAACCGCATGGAAGCGGACAATATCCTTGCCGATCATATGCACGTCGGCCGGCCAATGGCGCGCCGCCGCGCCCGTCAAATCGGGATAGCCAATGCCGGTCAGATAATTGGTCAGCGCGTCGACCCATACATACATGACATGCCCCGGTGCCCCCGGCACCGGCACACCCCAGTCAAAGCTGGTGCGCGAGACCGACAAATCGCTCAGCCCCCCTTCGACAAAGCGCAAAATCTCATTGCGGCGGCTTTCGGGGCGAATGAAATCGGGGTGCGCCGCATAATGATCGAGCAGCGGCTGCTGATATCTGGAGAGGCGAAAGAACCAGCTTTCCTCCACCGTCCAGTCAACCGGCGTCCCCTGAGGCGATAGTTTGACGCCCCCTTCCCCCGCGATCAGTTCCTTTTCGTCGTAAAAGGCTTCGTCGCGGACCGAATACCAACCTTCATACCGATCGAGATACAAGTCACCGGCATCGGCCATCGCCGTCCAAATGGCCTGGCTCGCCGCGTAATGATCGGCATCGGTCGTGCGGATGAACCGGTCATAGCTTATGTGAAGATGATCCGCCATTGCCCGAAAATGGCCGGACATTTCATCCGCCAGCGCGCGGGTGGCGACGCCCCGGTCGCGGGCCGCCTGCACCATTTTCAAGCCATGCTCATCCGTGCCCGTTTGAAAGCGCACCTCACGCCCCGCCTGACGCTGAAACCGGGCGATTGTGTCGGCGGCAATCGCTTCATAAGCGTGGCCGATATGTGGCCTTCCATTAGG
>PNLG01000410.1 GCA_013822915.1 Sphingomonas sp.
CAACGCAAATGACCGACCGCATCACGATTGAATTTACCCCGAACGAAGGCGCGATGCTCCGCCTGCTCGGGCTGATCGAGCGGCGCGGCTTTCGTGTCACAGCGGTCACCATGGCGGAAGCACAGGGTGGCCGTCACGCCACACTCACGCTAGACCTGTCGGCACGAAATGGCGCGCGCGCGCTCGACACGCTGGGGCTTCAACTCCGGCGGCTGAGCGATGTGCACTGGGTGGGAGCGATGCCCCGACATTTGGGCCGACAATTGGGGGAAGCCGCGTGACGAACCGCGTCATTATTTTCGACACTACCCTGCGCGACGGCGAGCAGGCACCCGGCTTTTCGATGACCGAGGCCGCAAAGCTGCGCGTGGCCCGTGCGCTCGCCAAGCTAAAGGTCGATGTGATCGAGGCAGGGTTTGCCGCGGCGTCCCCCGGCGATGCGCGCGCGATTGCGGCGATTGCGCAAGAGATTGAGGGGCCGGTCATCTGCTCGCTCGCGCGCACCACGCGCGGTGACATTGACGAGGCGTGGCGCGCGCTGAAACACGCACCCCGCCGCCGCCTCCACCTGTTCATCGGCACCAGCCCCATCCACCGCGACGCCAAGCTGCACATGAGCCGCGCCGACGTGCTCGCCGCGATCCGCGATTCGATCGGCTATGCGCGCGACCGGTTCGACGACATCGAATTTTCGGCCGAAGACGCGATCCGCACCGAACGCGAGTTTTTGGTCGAGGCGTTGCAGGTCGCAACCGATGCGGGCGCGACCACGCTGAACGTCCCCGATACCGTCGGCTATACGACGCCGGAGGAAATTCAGGCGCTTTTCACCGATCTCGACCGCTGGATCAACCGGGGCGAACAGGTGCTGCTCTCGGCCCATTGCCATGACGACCTGGGCATGGCGGTCGCCAATTCGCTGGCGGCGGTGCGCGGCGGCGCGCGCCAGATCGAATGCGCGATCAACGGCATTGGCGAACGCGCGGGCAATTGCGCGCTCGAAGAAGTGGCGATGGCGCTCAAAACGCGCGCCGACCTGTTCCAATGCGATATCGGCGTCGATACCACCCAATTGGCGATGGTCAGCCGCACTTTGTCGCAAGTCACCAATGTGTCGCCGCCCCGTAACAAGGCAATTGTCGGCGCCAACGCCTTTGCCCATGAAGCCGGCATTCACCAGCATGGGATGCTGCAGGACCGCAATACTTATGAGATTATGAAGCCCGAGGATATTGGCCTCGCGGTCGAGGGGATTGTGCTGGGCAAGCATTCAGGCCGCCATGCGCTCGTCGCGCGTGCCCGCGCGCTGGGCCATGTGCTGGAGGGGGAGCGGCTGGATCAGGCGTTTGCCGCGTTTAAGGCGCTCGCCGACGAAATCGGCACGATCGATTCGGGGCAGCTTGTCTCCTTGCTCGACACGCTCGGCCAAAATGGGCGGCAAAAGCCGTGGAAGCTGTCGCGCATCGACATTCGGTCCCCGGTCAGCGCGTCGGCGATGCCGATTGCGCGGGTCGAGCTGGACCATGGCGACCGCGGCCGCGTGTGCGACCTTGCCTCTGCCCCCGGCGAGCTCGACGCGGTGTTTGCAGCGGTCGGCCAGATCATGGGGATTACCGCGCGCGTTGACGGGTTGGAGCTGCACTATCTCGCCGCCGAACGTCTGCCCGGCGACATGGCGCAATCGGCGAGTGTGCTGGTGGAGATCATCCTCGCGATTGATGGCCAGCTATACCAGGGGCGCGCGCGCGGGCTGGACATTATTCCGTGCTGCGTCGCCGCCTATATTGATGCGGCAAACAATGCAGCGGCCGTGAAGTCGGTGCCCGTCGCCCCCCCATCGGCCCAAGCCGCCTGAAGGATCTGCCCCTCGTGAAGATTGTCCTCCTGCCCGGCGACGGGATTGGCCCCGAAGTCACGCATCAGGCGCGGCTGTGCCTTGAACTCCTGTCGGACCGGTGCGCGCTCGATTTCGAGTTTGAAGAACGCAGCATCGGCGGCGTCGCGATCGACCGCCACGGCAAGCCGCTCCCCCAAGCAACCATCGGTGCGTGTGTGGAGGCGGACGCGATCCTGCTCGGCGCGGTCGGTGGCCCGGCGTGGGATGACGCCAAGCAGCGGCCGGAGGCGGGGCTGCTCGAACTGCGCGCGGTGCTCGGCCTCTACGCCAATTTGCGGCCCGCATCGGTGATCAAGGGGCTTGAGCACCTCTCCCCCTTGCGCCCCGAAATCGCCCGCGACGCCGATGTGCTGGTGGTGCGCGAGCTGACCGGCGGCAGCTATTTCGGCGAGAAAAAGCTGAGCGATACCACCGCGAGCGACCTGTGCACCTATACCCGCGCCGAAATCGAGCGCGTCGCTCATGTCGCGTTCCGGGCGGCGCGCGGGCGGGGCAAGCGCGTGACATCGGTGGACAAGGCCAATGTGCTCGCGACCTCGCGCCTCTGGCGGCGCACGGTCGATGATGTCGCGCGCAACTATCCCGACATCACGCTCGACCATATGCTGGTCGATTCAACCGCGATGGCGCTGGTTATGAACCCGCGCCGGTTCGATGTGATTTTGACCGAGAATATGTTCGGCGACATCCTGTCCGATGAGATGTCGGTGATTGCAGGCTCGATTGGCCTGCTTGCGTCGGCGAGCATTGGCGATGGCGGGCCGGGCCTGTTCGAGCCGATTCACGGCTCTGCCCCCGATATCGCAGGGCTTGACCGCGCCAACCCGTGCGGCGCGATTGCGAGTGCGGTGATGCTCCTCGCCGACGGACTTGGGCTGCACGGCGAAGCGGCGCTGCTACGGGCAGCACTTGACGAGGCATTGCGCGGCGACGTGCTGACCGCCGACATGGGCGGCAGCGCGAGTTGTTCGGCAATGGGCGCGCAGATTCGCGGTCTGCTGGAGGCCAAGCTTGGTGCGCGCGACGCGCATGTCGCGTTGATGGCGAGCAACCGGGGCTGTGTGGGATGACGCCGCGCACGCTGTATGAAAAAATCTGGAACGCGCATGTCGTCGCGCGCCAGGATGACGGCACTTGCCTGCTCTATATCGACCGGCATCTGGTGCATGAAGTCACTTCGCCGCAAGCCTTTGCCGGGCTGCGCGCGGCCGGGCGGCGGGTGCGGCGACCTGAGCTAACGCTGGCGGTGCCCGACCATAATGTACCCACCACCCGCCGCATCGATGCGACGGGCCAGCCAATCCCGATCGCCGACCCCGCAAGTGCCGCGCAGCTCGCCGCGCTTGACACCAATGCCCGCGAATTCGGCCTGCGCTACATCCCCGATGGCGCCGCCGCACAGGGGATTGTGCATGTCGTCGGCCCCGAACAGGGCTTTACCCTGCCCGGCACCACTCTGGTATGCGGCGACAGCCATACCGCCGCCCATGGTGCGCTGGGCGCGCTCGCCTTTGGCATTGGCACCAGCGAAGTCGAGCATGTGCTGGCCACCCAAACGCTGCGGCTGGCGCCGTCGCGCACCATGGAAGTGCAGGTCGATGGCGCGCTGGGCTTTGGCGTGTCGGCAAAGGATCTCATCCTCGCCATCATCGGGCGGATTGGCGCGGCGGGCGGCACCGGCCATGTCATCGAATATCGCGGGGCGGCGATCCGTGCGCTGAGCATGGAGGGGCGGCTGACCATCGCCAACATGTCGATCGAGGCGGGGGCACGATCGGGCCTGATCGCGCCGGATGACATGACCTTTGCGTATCTGAAGGGCCGCCCCATGGCGCCCGCCGGCGCCGATTGGGACCGCGCCGTCGCGTCGTGGCGCACCCTCGCCACCGACGAAGGCGCGCGCTTCGACAAAAGCGTGACGATCGACGCCGCGACCATTGCCCCGACCGTCACCTGGGGCACCAGCCCGGAGGATACCGCCCCCATCAACGGCGTGATCCCCGACCCGGACAGCTTTGCCGACCCGGCCAAGCGTGCCGCGGCCGCGCAGTCGCTGGCCTATATGGGTTTGCGCGCGGGCACCCCCCTCACCGATGTCGCCGTCGAGCATGTCTTCATCGGCAGCTGCACCAACAGCCGGATCGAGGATTTGCGCGCCGCCGCCGCTGTGATCGGCAATCGCCGGGTGCATGGTGGCATCAAGCAGGCGCTCGTCGTCCCCGGATCGCGCCTCGTCAAGCAACAGGCGGAAGCCGAGGGGCTCGACCGCATTTTCACCGCAGCGGGCTTTGACTGGCGCGAGCCGGGCTGTTCAATGTGTCTTGCGATGAACCCGGACAAGGTGCCGCCGGGCGAGCGGTGCGCCTCTACCTCCAACCGCAATTTTCAGGGGCGGCAGGGGCCGGGCGCGCGCACCCACCTCCTCTCCCCCGCCATGGCGGCGGCAGCGGCGATCACCGGGCGGCTTAGCGATGTTCGCGAGTTGATGGCGTGAGCGGAGTCGTGCGCATCGCTGGCCGCGCGTGCCCGCTCGGGCTTGCCAATATCGACACCGACATGATTATCGCGGCCGATCATCTGAAAACAACAGTGCGCACCGGACTGGGCGCGCATGCCTTTGCGGGGCTGCGCGGGCAAGGGTCGGCGCTCGATGATCCCGCCTATGCGCACGCGCCGATCATCATTGCGGGCGCCAATTTCGGCTGCGGGTCGAGCCGCGAACATGCGGTTTGGGCGATGATGGATCGAGGCATCCTGGCGGTGATCGCGCCGAGCTATTCGGATATTTTCAGCGGCAATGCGTTCAAAAACGGGCTGGTCGCGGTCGAATTGCCGCAAAGCGCGATCGACCAGCTGATGGTGGGGGCGACGGATTCCGAAATCACCATCGACCTTGCGGCGATGACGGTCACGCGCGGCAATTTGTCATTCGACTTCACGCTCGATCCGTTCCGTCGGCAATGCCTGATCGAGGGGCTCGACGAGATCGCGATCACCCTTCGCGACGATGCCGCCATCACCGCTTACGAGGCGACCGCACCCGCGCTTGGCTGGTCAATGGGTGCGGCGTTTACGGGCTGAAGCTTGTGCCGCCTCATGCGAAGGGATAGCTTCTCCCAATTGCCGCCCGCGCAAAAGGGGACCGTGATGACCAACCTCAGCCCGATCCGCGTCGCCTTTCTGCTGTTCCCCAATGTTACCCAGCTCGACCTGACCGGCCCGGCCCAAATCCTGTCGCGGCTCGGCAATGCGACGATCGACCTTGTCGCAACGACGCTGGACCCCGTTGCAACCGACGCCGGGTTTGCGCTGGTGCCGACGGCGCGCTTTGCGGATGCGACGCAACCCGACATTGTCTGCGTCCCCGGCGGTTTCGGCGTCAACGACGCGATCGACGATGCGGAAACGCTCGGCTGGGTGCAGCAAGCCGCCAGCGGCGCACAGTGGGTGACGAGTGTTTGCACCGGCTCGCTGTTGCTCGGGGCGGCTGGGCTGCTGCGCGGTTATCGCGCTACCTGCCACTGGGCTCAGCATCACCATCTTGCCGCATTCGGCGCGATCCCGGTGCATGAGCGCGTGGTGTTCGACCGCAACCGCGTGACCGGCGGCGGGGTGACGGCGGGGATCGACTTTGCGCTGGCGCTGACGGCAGCGATCCGGGGAGAGGCGCATGCGCGGCTGGTGCAGCTAAGCTTTGAATATGACCCGGCCCCGCCATTCGACAGCGGATCGCCCACCCGCGCCGACGCCGCGACCATGGCGCGCTATCAGGCGCTGGCAGCCAAGGCCGCCCCTTCCCGCGATGCGCGAACGCTGGCCGCTGCGGCGCGACTGGCGCAGTCGGCCTAAGCCTGTTTCGCGCCGCGCAGCCGGTGCCACACGAACCACACCGCGCCTGCCACCAGCACAACACCGATCAGCGCATCGGCGGAATGGAAGGCGGCCTTCACGCGCGGATCGCTATCCCATTTCTCGCCCAGCACCATGCCGAGCCACGCCAGCCCAAAGCACCACGGCCATGAGCCGACAAAA
>PNLG01000436.1 GCA_013822915.1 Sphingomonas sp.
GCGAGCTGCGCCCGCTAACCGAAAAAATCGCCGCACCGCTCGGCTTTGACGAAATTGTTGGCTCCGAGCCGAAATTCCGCGCCGCCCTCGCCATCGCCGCCAAAGCCGCGCGCGCGCGCGTGCCGGTGCTGATCGAGGGCGAAAGTGGCGTCGGCAAGGAAGTGGTGGCAGAGGCGATCCACGCCGCCTCGCCACGCGCCAAAAAGCCGATGTTGGCGGTCAATTGCGGCGCAATTCCCGCCAATCTGGTCGAAAGCGAATTGTTCGGGCACGAAAAGGGCGCGTTCACCGGCGCTTTTGAGCGCAAGATCGGTCGCTTTACCCATGCCGATGGTTCAACCATTTTCCTCGACGAAATCGGCGAAATGCCGCTCGATGCACAGGTAAAGCTGCTACGCGTGCTCGAAACGGGGGAGATTCAGCCCGTCGGCGCACGCCACCCGCGTGAAGTCGATGTCCGCATTATCGCGGCCACCAACAAGCGGCTGTTCGATGAAGTCGAGGCGGGGCGGTTCCGCGAAGACCTGTACTACCGCCTAAACGTAGTGCAGATCACCATCCCCCCGTTGCGCGACCGGGCGAGCGATATTCCAGCACTCGCCCGGCATTTGATGGCGCGCATTGCCCAGCAACCAGGCCTCAGGCCGATCGGGATTACCGATGCAGCTCTGCAATTGCTGGTCGATTATGACTGGCCGGGCAATGTGCGCCAGCTTCACAACGCGCTGTTCCGCGCCGCTGTGCTATGCGATGCGACCGCGCTGACCCCGGCCGATTTCCCGCAAATCGCCCGGCTTGGCGAACGCCGCACCGAACCGCACAGCACCGCCGCAACCCCCGCCAGCGGCGGCGTGACTCTGTTTCACGCGGATGGCAATATGCGACCGCTGGAAGACATCGAAGCCGATGTGATCCGCCTCGCCATCGGCCATTATCGCGGCCGCATGACCGAAGTTGCCCGGCGGCTGGGGATCGGCCGGTCGACGCTCTACCGCAAACTGGGTGAACTGGGGATCGACAACGCGGCTTGAGGGAGAAATCTTGACAATCCGCCGACAAAATGCCAGTTGATAACTCTAGGAGAAACGTAATGTTGATGATCGAGGGCGTCCGCGACTGACTCCAGAGTGTTCTGCGGTTGTGGAGCATGCTTCTGCCTCTAGGCATATCATTACCTGCATAACACCGCCAAGTCCTATCTGGTGGTCGTTTGCACCAGCCATCATATCTGCGTTAATCGGCCCATTTGCGCTGTCAGTCGCTGTCGCGAGCCTTAGGGCATCACGCAAGATCGCTCGCGATAGAGCAACATTGGACCTTATCGAAAAACGCGAATCGACGGAGCGTTATCGTCGTATCCACAGAACCTTCTACGAATTGCGTACCGGCGAGGGTTTTGAGCACCTTGCTGGCGACATGGCCACAAAAGACCCGAAAACCGGACGGGACAATGCCAAAGACAGGCAAGACATAATCGATTATCTCAATCATTATGAGTTGGTTGCTATCGGCATTCAGCGCAAACTGCTTGACGCATCGACCTATCGCGCATGGATGCAAGGCGCTTATGTCCGCGATTGGAACGCTGCGGCCGACTGGGTCCAGCGGGAACGCTGGGAATATTTCGACGGACAATGGCAATATCGGAGCTCGATTTTTGCCGCGTATCAGGCCGTCGCATGTAGCTGGTCTGAACAGGCCCGCGTGCTCAACAAAGATAGCGGCGGCCCACCGACTGGTCCGCCAAGCCCCGGGGACGAACCTTTGCCTACGCCAAGCGGCAAAATCTGAGACTTGCCTGCCGCGTGTTCAACCAGCGCGATTATGGCAACGATAAAACAAGCGGCTAACGCCCCACCAGCGCCGCGTCGCGCATCCCGCGCCACACGCGCAGCGCCTGCACCGTCTCGGCCACATCGTGCACGCGCAGCAACTGCACGCCAGCGTCTGCCCCCTTCAGCGCGAGCGCGAGGCTGCCGCCGAGCCGCTCGCCGACCGGCGCTTCGTTCGACAGCGCGCCGATCATCCGCTTGCGGCTTGCGCCCAGCATGATCGGACAGCCCAGCCCGTGGAACAGCGCCAGCCCGCCCAGCAGCGCCAGATTATCGCTCAGCGCCTTGCCAAAGCCGATGCCGGGATCAACGATGATCTTCGCGCGATCAATCCCGGCGGTCGCTGCCGCCTCCACCCGCGCCTCCAGCCAGTCGAATGTCTCGATCAGCACATCGCGGTAACCGCCGCCCCCATGCGGCCCTTTCGCCGGATCAGGTGAGTGCATCAGCACTACCGGCACGCCTGCGCGCGCCACTACCTCGGCGGATCGGCTGTCCCAGATTAGCGCCGACACGTCATTGACCATGTGCGCGCCGCGCGCCAGTGCCGCTTCCATCACCGCCGCTTTGCGCGTGTCGATCGACACAGGTGCGGTGCGCGCGAGCCGTTCGACCACCGGGGCGATGCGCTTGATCTCGTCCCCCTCCCACAGCAATGACGCGCCCGGCCGGGTCGATTCACCGCCCAGATCGATCAGCGCGGCGCCCTTAGCAATCATGTCGAACCCGGCGTCGGCGGCGGCCTGTGGGTCATCGTGCAAAGCCCCGCCGTCGGAAAAACTGTCGGGGGTCACGTTCAAAATGCCTGCGACATGCGGCTGATCGAGCCGCAGCACGCGCTCGCCAAGGATCAGCGGCGCGCGCGGTGCGGTGATGGCGGCGTGGCGTGCCGCGGCGCGTTCATCGCTGGCGCCAAGTGTCGCGTTGAAGTCAGCGATCGACATGCTGCGGCGGGTGTCGCCCTCAATCACGTCATAAGCGGCGAACCACTGCATCCCGCCCGCCAGCCGCGCGACCGCGCCGTCGCGCCCGATCGGCGAGTCGACAAATTGCGTCGGGAGCAGGTGGAGCGCTGGCCTCATCCGCGCATCATGCCCGCGCCTCAGGGCTGTGTCGCGAGCAAATAGAGCTGGCGCACGCTATCAATCGGGGTCAGCACGCCGGCCTGCTCAAAATGCCAGAAGGTCCAGCCATTGCACGCCGGTGCCCCTTGCAGCACCGCGCCCAGCTTGTGGATCGACCCTGCCTCGCCACTATCGGCCACAACCGACCCATCGGCGCGCACCACCGCGCGGAACCGACGTTTCGCATCGCTCAGCACCGTGCCCGCCGGGAGCATCCCGTTCTCAACAATGGTCCCAAAGGATACGCGCGGCGCCGAGCGCGGGCTCTGCATCGTCGCAAGCGCCGATTCGTCGAGCGGGAGTGCCGCCTCGATCCGCTCGATCGCCGCGTCGCAATAGCCATGCTCGCGCTCGATCCCGATCCAACGCCGCCCCAGCCGCTTGGCGACCGCGCCGGTGGTGCCGGTGCCGAAAAACGGGTCGAGCACGACATCGCCGGGTTTGGTGCAAGCCAGCAGAATGCGATAGAGCAGCGCCTCGGGCTTTTGGGTCGGGTGCACCTTCATCCCGGCTTTTTTCAGCCGCTCCGACCCGCCGCACACCGGAAATTCCCAGTCGCTGCGCATTTGCAATTCATCGTTCAGCGTCTTCATGCTGCGATAGTTGAAGGTATAGCGCGCCTTTTCCCCCATTGACGCCCAGATCAGCGTTTCATGCGCGTTGGTAAAGCGCGTGCCCTTGAAATTGGGCATCGGGTTCGACTTGCGCCAGACAATGTCGTTGAGGATCCAATAGCCCAGATCCTGAATCGCCGAGCCGACCTTGAAGATATTGTGATAGCTGCCGATTACCCAGATCGTGCCATCGTCCTTGAGCACGCGCTTGGCCTCGGCCAACCATGTGCGGGTAAAGGTGTCATAGGCACTCAGGCTGTCAAACTTGTCCCACGCGTCGGTGACGGCATCGACATGGCTGCCATCGGGGCGGCTGAGGTCGCCGCCAAGCTGGAGATTATAGGGCGGATCGGCAAAGATCATGTCGACCGATTTGGGCGGCAGAGCGCGCATCGCGGCAATGCAATCGCTGCGAATAATCTGGTCGAGCGGCAGCCCCGCCCGGAGCGCAGTTGCGGGCGCATCGGCACGCTTAACCTTTTCAAGCACCCCCATATCGCGCATCCCCGGTTCGAACAGCGCGCAACCGTGGCGGAAACGCGCGGTCCGTCAAGCACAATATGGTTAACGAAAATGCCTGCCAAATCGTTAACTTACCGGAACATTCGCAGACTCGACCAGATATTGAGTCATCAACTTATCCACAGCCCCCATTAGCAGGGGTGTGGCACGAAGGACTCAGTCAGATACCATCTGCCATTTTTCGCAGGCCGCCCGCACCGGCGCGAAACTGCGGCGGTGGAGCAGGGTTGGGCCGAGCGTTTGGAGCGCGGCCAGGTGCGCGGCCGACCCATAGCCCTTGTTCGACGCCCAGCCATAGCCGGGGTGGGCCGCGTCGGCCGCCAGCATGATCGCGTCGCGCGTCACCTTGGCGATGATCGAGGCGGCTGAAATGCACGGCTCGGTCGCATCACCACCGATAATCGCGCGGGCGGGCCAGTGCCAATCGGGCAGGCGGTTGCCATCGACCAGCACTTCGCGCGGGGCAATCCCCAAGGCCGCGACCGCGCGCGTCATCGCCAACATCGTCGCCTGCAAGATGTTGAGCCGGTCAATCTCCTCAACACTCGCCTGGCCAACGCCGACAAGACAGTCACGCCGGATCGCTATGGCCAGCCGCTCGCGCGCGGCGGCGCTTAATTTCTTGCTATCGGCGAGCCCCACTATGCCACGGGGACCAAGCACGACCGCTGCCGCCACGACTGGCCCGGCGAGCGGCCCGCGCCCGGCTTCATCGACCCCCGCGATCAATCGCGCCCGATCCGCCGCCCCAACCGCCAAGGCGGATAGCGGCGCGCCTCACCCGCCTGATACAGGCAGATCACATTGCCCGCCGGGTCGGTAAGCCGCGCCTCGCGCCACAGCCACTCCTGGTCGACCGGAAGGTGATCGAACACCATGCCTGCTGCCTGCAACCGCGCGACTTCGGCGCCCAGGTCATCGCATTCGAAAAACACCGTCGGCGCCGCCCCGGTCTCGGTCGAGAGGGTGGCCCCGCCCGCTGCCTCGAACCGGGCATAATGGCCGTCCTCGGTATCGACAATCTGGGTTAGGCCAAGCGTTCGGTAAAACGCCCCTGACCCCGCCGCCATCGGCACCGTCACTTGGTTCAGCCGCACGCCCGGCCCGACATCAAGCCGCACCCGGTGGTGCCCCATCGGCCCGTGCCCCCGCCCCAGCCCCGGCGCGTCGTGGATCGCGAGCCGCACGAACCGACGGGCATGGCCAATCGCTTCCGCCAGCGGATAGCCATAAGCAAGGAAGGTCGCGATCGCCGACGCGAGCGTGCAGCCGGTGCCATGGGTATGCGGCGTCGCGATGCGCTTGTCGGTCCAGTCGATATTATCGCCGTGAAGCCCGAACAGCGTGTCGGTAATCTCATCGCCATCGCTATCCCCGCCCTTGCACAGGATCGGCACCCCGCAATCGGTGAAGCCGGGGATGTCCATCAACACGCTCGCCTCAGCAACATTGGGCGTGACAATGCTGGCAAAGGGCATCAACCGGCTGACCATCGCCCGCGCCACCGACCCATCGGCCAGCGCGTCGCCGCTGGTCGCCACCAGCACCGGGTCGAGCACAACCGGGACCGGCATGCGCGTGCCGGGCAGCCAGCGCTCCGCCGGCCCGCGCCACGCCAGCAGAACGCCCGCGACAATGCGCACGACCTCCTCATTGGGCAGCATGCCGATCTTGATCGCATCGACCCCGATATCATCGAGCACAGAGGCCATTTGCTCGGCGACCACGTCGGGTGGCACCGGCGCGACCAGCTGCACCCCCAGCGTATTTTGCGCGGTGATCGCCGTC
>PNLG01000303.1 GCA_013822915.1 Sphingomonas sp.
ACCCGAGCATCGGGGATGCTGGCGCGGATCAGCCGTTCAATCTCGTCGGCGGGCATCGCCACCGGGTCAGGCCGCGCTCAACTGGCGCTGCGCTTCCGCTGCATGTTCGTCCAGCGCGCGGCGGATGGCCGCGTCGTCAATCTCCACACCGGCCGCCGTCAGATCGCCGAGCAGCTTGCGGACGACGTCATCGTCGCCGGCTTCTTCGAAATCCGCCTGCACCACCGCCTTGGCATAGGCATCGGCGTCATCCGCCGACAGTTTCATGAGGCTAGCCGCCCAGTGCGCAACCAACTTGTTGCGGCGCGCGGCCACGCGAAAGGCGAAGTCTTCCTCGCGCGCGAACTGAGATTCAAAAGCGCGTTCACGGTCCTCAAAGGTGGTCATGATATGGAGGTCCCCAAAATTTGATGGAGGGCAGATAGTGCGCCGCCATCGCTTGCGCAACCGATGCGCAACTAAGCCGCGACGCGCACCACCAATTTGCCGATCGCGCCGCGCGCCGCCATTTTGGCAATCGCTGCGCCCCCATCGGCAAAATCAAACACTTCCGTCACGCGCGGCTGGATTTTGCCGTCTGCCCACAGGCGGAACAGGTGGTCGACATGCGCCTGATTGGCCTGCGGATCCCGCGCAGCAAACGCGCCCCAGAACACGCCGCACACATCGCAACTTTTGAGCAGCGTGAGGTTAAGCGGCAGGCGGGGGATACCCGCGGGGAAGCCGACGACGAGATAGCGCCCCTCCCACGCAATCGCCCGCAGCGCAGGCTCGGCATAATCACCACCGACGGGATCATAGATGACATCGGCGCCATTGGGTCCAAGTGCTGCCTTGAACTGATCGGCCAGCGCCTTGGACGCGTCCTTGTCAAACGGGGCGCGGCCGTAAATCAGCGTCGCATCGGCGCCCGCCTCGCGGCAAGCCTGCGCCTTGTCCTCCGACGAAACCGCGGCGACGACGCGCGCGCCAAATGCCTTGCCCAGTTCGATCGCCGCCAGCCCGACGCCACCCGCCGCGCCCAGCACCAACAGCGTTTCGCCTGCCTTCAAATGCCCGCGATCGAGCAGCGCGTGGATCGTCGTGCCATAGGTGAGGACAAGCGCCGACCCCTCCTCAAACGACCGCCCTTCCGGCAGCTTGTAGAGGCGCGCGGCATCGACCACGATTTTCTCCACCAGCCCGCCATGGCCGATCGTGCCGAGCACGCGGTCGCCGACCGTCAGCGTCGTCACCCCGTCGCCCACCGCCTCCACCACGCCCGAAATCTCACCGCCAGGGGCAAAGGGACGTTGCGGCTTGAACTGATATTTATCCTCGATGATCAGCACATCGGGATAGTTGATCGCACACGCCTTTACCGCGACCACCACTTGGCCCTTGGCGGGCACGGGATCGGGCAGATCGTCGATCACCAGCGTGTCGGGGCCGCCCGGTGCCGTTGATAACAATGCCCGCATCACGCTCTCCCGTTACTATTGTCGCCCCCGTTTTGCCGCGCGGCGCCGGGCGCGTCCAGCCCCGACATTGCGTAACGCCGACTTATTCGGCGGCCGCCGGGAAAACGGGCAGCTTGGCAATGTCCCTCGGGTCATGCTGGATAATAACGGTCGCGTTGGTATTGGCGGCCAGCCCTTTGAACCGCGCCAACGATGCCAGCGTATCGGCGCGGTTGGTGTTAAAGGTCGGCACGCCGTCGCTGTCGTAATTCTCGCGGAAATGCGCCAGGTCGCCGGTTAGCAGAAAACTGCGCCCGCTCGCCAGCTTGACTAGCAGCGCGTGGTGCCCCGGCGTGTGACCGGGCGTGTCGATAATGGTGACGCTGCCATCGCCGAACACATCCTTGTCGCCGCTGACAGGCATGGATTTGCCCGGCCCGCTAATCCAGTGTTTCAGCGCGGTCGGATCGGCGCCAAAGCCCGGCGGCGTCGCGCTCAGCGCGTCGAAATCGCCCTTGCCAATCATCAGCGTCGCGCCCGGAAAGGCCGCCGCCTGTCCGGTATGATCATAATGATAATGGCTGATCCCGATGATGCTGACCTGTTCAGGCTTCACACCGATGTCGGCCAATTGCTCAACGACAGTCTTGGTCAGGCTCGCCCCGCCAACCGTGCGCCCTTTGAGCGCTGCCGACAGCCCGGTGTCCCACAGCATATAGGCATCGCCATGCTTGATCAGGTAACAGCTCGCGGTCAGCGCCATGCTCTTGCCGGTGTAAGCGCGGGTGTCTGAAAACAGGTTGAGATCGGACACGAAATTGCTGCCGCAATCGAGCCGCCACAGCTTTGTCTCAACCGGCGGTTTGCCGCTTGCCGCAAACGCGCACAGCCCCGCCAAAAGCGTGCCCGCCGCCAACATCACCAGTGCGCGCTTCATTGCCCATCCCCTCAACCAGCGTCGCCATCGCGGCCCCCCGCGCCAGCTCACCATCGCTATCCTAGGCGGGAATGCGAGCGGAGGGAAGCGTCACCGCGCGCTACTTGTCACTCGCGACCAGCGGCGATTGATAGCTCGCATCATGCGCGAACGGAAGCGGCGCGCCATCCCGCATCGCCGCCAGCACTGCGGCAAAATCGGTCCGACAGCGAAAGCCCAGCACCCGCTCTGCCCGACGCGCGTCGTAAACGCGGTCGATAACGCCGGGCAATTGCCAGCCGCGCGCAGCATAAAGCGCTGGCGCATCCGGGAAATAACGCGCCACCACCGTCGCCGCATTGACTTTCAGCGGCACGACATCGGCAGGCGCAAAGGGGGTGGGTGCAGCGAGCAGGAACAGGTCAAACCCCAATGTCGGCGCCCGGTCCAGCGCGGCAAGGTGCGCGGCGGCTGCATCCTCCACCGTCAGGCGACGGTTCAAAAACTCATTCGCCTTGTTGTTTTCACCCGCCAGGCGAAGGTCGGTGTCATCGTCTTCGGGGAAAAAGCGCCCCGTGCGCAGGATGATACAGCGCAGCGCGTGATTTTGGTGATAGAGGCGGCAAATCTGTTCGGCGGCCAACTTGGTGATGCCATAGATATTACGCGGCTCCAGCGGCGCGAAATTCTCATCCAGCCAGACCGCGCGTTCGCTTGCCCCTGCGCGCACCGCCGCTGAAATCATCAACGATGTGGTGGAGGTGAACACAAAGCGCTGCACGCTATGCGCGACCGCGGCCTCCAACAGGTTGAGCGTGCCCGTCACATTCACATCGACAAAGGCTTGCGTTGGATAGCGGACGATATCGGGCTTGTGGAGCGCGCCCGAATGGATCACCGCCTCGACGCCCGCATCGGCGAACAGCCGCGTCACCAGCGCACGATCAGCGACCGACCCGATGACGTTGGTGGACGGCCCCGGCGCCGGGTCCAGCCCCACTACGTCATGTCCGGCCGCCTGCAATAGCGGCGCGATGTGACGCCCCAGCCAGCCCGATGATCCGGTGAGCAAAACCCGCATGATAACGCTCTAACAATCGACCGTTACAACTTCAAACGGCAAGCGCTGCCTTTGGTGGCGCCTCGGCCGCATCCGCCCACGCGTCCTGCCGCGCGAGCCAGGGGTTCAGGTAGAGCGCGGGGATTTTGAACAGCAACAGCTCGCGATGGATCCAGAAATCGACCGCGCGCTCCAGCCACGATGCCTGTTTGCGCCCCGTCCGGTCGAGCCACGCCTGATAGGGTTGCCAATGGCTCGGCTCGTCGCGCTCGATAATGCGGAAAATCTTCATCATCACCGGATCGGCGCGCACCAGCGGCGACTTGAGCAGTACCTCAACCTGCCGCATCCCGCGCTGTTCGGTCAGCATGATGACCCGGCACAGCCGCTCGAACTGGTCCTTGTCGGCAATGATTGCTTGCGTATCGAGCGCGTCGATCCCGCGCCCGAACATGATTTCGACAAAACGGTCGATATGGCCACAAGTGCGATCGACCCGAAACGGACGGCGGCCGTTGATCTCGAACCAGCGCTTGAACATCACATAATGTTTGCGCTCATCCGTACGGTGTTTTTCCACCTCGGCGATGAAGCGGTGATCGTCGGGGCAGCACGCGCGCACTGCCTCCAGCACGCGGTCGATGCTGGTATAGCCGCGGTGCTCGTTGTAAATATAAACCGACGCCAGAATATCGAGATAGCGGCGGTGGAGGGATCGGATCATACCCCCAACCCTAGGCCCCGGCGGCTCACCGCGCAATGACGTCGCGCGCCTGCCCGCACCGGGCTCAAGCCGCCACGCGCTCCACATAATCGGCCGTCGTCTTGGCGCGCACATCCTCCGTGGTAACGCCGGGTGCCAGCTCGATCAGCGCAAACGGACTTTCGTGGTCGGGCCGGTGGAATACGGCAAGATCGGTAATGATCATGTCGACGACATTGCGCCCGGTCAGCGGCAGCGTGCAGGCGGGAATGAATTTCGGATCGCCGTTTTTGGAGGTGTGCTCCATCACCACAACGATCCGCTTGACGCCCGCGACCAGATCCATCGCGCCGCCCATTCCCTTGATCAGCTTGCCCGGAATCATCCAGTTTGCGATGTCGCCGCCCGCGCTCACTTCCATCGCGCCGAGCACGGTCAGGTCGATATGGCCGCCGCGGATCATCGCAAAACTGTCCGACGAGCTGAAAAACACCGATGAGGGAAGCTCGCTGATCGTTTGCTTGCCCGCGTTGATCAGGTCGGGATCGACTTCATCGGCAAAGGGGAACGGGCCGATACCAAGCATCCCGTTTTCGCTTTGCAACGTCACGTCCATGCCATCGGGGATATGGTTTGCGACTAAAGTCGGGATGCCGATGCCGAGATTCACATAGAACCCGTCCTGCAATTCCTTTGCCGCGCGCGCGGCCATATCATCACGTGTCCAGGGCATCAGAATTTTTCCTTCAACGAAAGCTGTGGCCATGCGCGCCAAGTGCCCATGGCAAAACAAGCACCCATTAAGAGGCAAATGGCCGCAGAGGTTAGCTTGAACATCATGGATGGGATCGGCAGAAACACCGGGGTGAAGCCCAGGACGCCCCTCGCGACCAACACGACCGAGATTGCGACAAGCGCGACGCGAATGAGAGTAAGCGGTTTGACAACCCCTGCTGCGCAAAAGGCGACGATGGCCCAGCCCGCAATGATCGCGGCGATACCGATGGTCACGATTGTCGGCATGGACGACCCACGCTCGACAGCGCGCGCAATCCGCTCTCCCGCGCCCAGAAACCGATACCAATCCGGCCCGCCGACAATCGCGGCGACATGCAGCAAGCTTCCCGCCACGCTCGACCAGGCGGCTACCAATAACCAGGGACGCCCTGCGTTCACGCCGTCGCCCGCTCGCGCGTCGTCACGAATTCGATCTTCTTGTCATAGGGCGCGCCGACGATCAGCCGGTTCACATAAATGCCCGGCAAATGCACCTGATCGGCGTCGAGCGCGCCGACGGGCACGATTTCCTCAACCTCCGCCACGCAGATGCGGCCTGCGGTTGCCATTGGCTGATTAAAATTGCGCGCGGTCTTGCGGAAAATCAGATTGCCCGCCTCATCCGCTTTCCACCCCTTGATGATCGACAGATCAGCGACAATGCCGCGCTCAAGAATATAGTCCTGGCCATCGAACTGCATCACCGGTTTGCCTTCCGCCACCAAAGTGCCGACGCCAGTTTTGGTGTAAAAGCCGGGAATACCCGCGCCGCCCGCCCGGCACCGCTCGGCAAGCGTCCCTTGCGGGCAAAACTCGACTTCTAGCTCGCCCGACAGATATTGCCGCTCAAATTCCTTATTCTCGCCAACATAGCTGGAAATCATTTTCCTGACCTGACGCGTGCGGAGCAATTTGCCCAGCCCCTCGCCATCAATGCCCGCATTGTTGCTGGCAATCGTCAGATCCTTGACGCCT
>PNLG01000172.1 GCA_013822915.1 Sphingomonas sp.
TAGATTTGGTCAACATCGACAACGAGCGTTGCCTGCGCAAAGGCAACGCTGGGGGTCACCGCCATTGCAGCAGCAACAAGCGTCGTCGCAACGGCCGCCTTGAAAAAATTGGTCTTCATCAGAATTGGGTCCCTACGTTGAAAGTGATGAGTTTGGTATCTTCGCCGAACTGGCTAAGCAGCGCATGCGCAAGGTCGATACGAAGCGGGCCGAACGGCGAATTCCAGTTCACGCCAATGCCCACCGAAAGCCGGGGGCTGGCCGAATTGCCGACGAACCGCTCCAGAAACGGCTGAGTTGTGTTCACCGCGGCAATATTCACCGATGTGCCCACGCAAGTGCCACCTGGCGTTGCGGTGAAGCCGACGTCGCATGTGGTCGTCTGACCCGGATTTAGGGGATCATCGAATGGGACAGTGAACAATGGCCGCCCCCCCGAATCAAGAATGGGTTCAACCAGCGGCAATACCGTGACCGCGCCCGTGACCGGGTCCACCGATGTCGGGAAAGTCGCCGTCGGCAAAGGCTGCAACACCCCAAATAGCGCGCCGAAATCCAAATAAATTGACGGTCTCAGCCCCAGTTCCCGCGCCCCCGACCCGAGCGGCAGCTCAAGCTCGAGCCGACCGAGATAATAGGTTCGCCCGCCCAGCGCGTCGTCCGAAAACTGGTTGCGGTCGGTAATCAGCGTTTGCACGCCAGCAGCATCGGTCTGAAAGAAGAGACGCTGCACGCGCGGGCCGATGCCGCGAATGTCAAAGCCGCGGAATTGCGGCTCGCCCAGGTAGAAGCGATCGTTGATCCGCACCGCGTCAATGCCCGGCCCACGGATTGGTTCAAGCGGTTGGATATGGCCGCCCTCGATCCCGGCAGAAAAGACAAATCCGCTGCCGACATTCCAAAACTTTTTCGCCTCGAACCGGGTGCGAATATAGCGAACATTACCGCCAAGCCCCGCAAGATCGATGTTGACTGCTGCCCGCTGGCCCGCAGTAGGACGAATCCGGCTGTTCAGGCTGTCATAAAGCAGCGAAACCCCGATCGCCGAGGTCAAGCGGTTACCAATCTGATCGCACAAGAACCGTCCTGCGCGGAGCGGATCGCAAACGCCATTCGTGAAAAATTGGTTTGGATCAAGGCTGACCTCATCGAAAGTCAGACCATAGCGCACCGACAACGCCCAATATTCGGTCAACGGGACACTTGAACGAACCTGAAAACCGGACGACACTTGATTATAGGTGGTTTGGCGGGAATTGCCGACGAAATTGAACGCATTCAAATCGCGCCTGAAAATATCAGCCCCAAGCCCGATATTCTTGCCAAAAAGATAGGGCTCCGTAAAGCCAAGTTCGACTTGGCGCGAGAAGGTCGAATATTGGGCACTGGCGCGAAGTTCCTGGCCCAAGCCTCTGAAATTGCGTTGCCGAACCGATGCTTGCACGATAAATCGCTCAAGGCTGGAAAAGCCCAGCGACAGGTTGAGTTCGCCCGTCGCCTTTTCCTCGACATTGGTTTCGAGCACCACGCGGTCTGGCGCGGATCCGGGCTTTTGCTGAATTTCAAGCTTGTCCTGGAAAAAGCCGAGCGAGTTGATGCGATCCTGCGACCGTTTGACCAGGAAAGTGTTAAACGCATCGCCCTCTGACAATCGGATTTCACGCCGGATAACCTTGTCTTTGGTCAGGGTATTGCCGTTGATATCAATCCGCTCAACATAGGTGCGCTGCGCTTGCGCGATGCGAAAGTTAATCGCAAGTTCCAGCTTTTCTGAATCGCGATCAAATTCGGGATTCACTTCAACAAACGCATAGCCAAAAAGGCCCGCAGTCTGATTGATGGCGTCGACTGAATCTTCGATTTTCTTCGCGTTATACCATTCACCCTGCTTGGCCACCAATGAAGCCGCCAACCTCTTATTATCAAAGTCGCGAATTTCGCTATCGACGGTGATCGCGCCGAACTTGTAACGCTTTCCTTCTTCAACCACATAAGTGATAATGAAGTCACGCTTATCTGGCGTCAATTCAGCAACTGCAGAAGTTACCTTGAAGTCAGCATAACCCTCGGTCAAATAAAACTGACGAAGTTTTTGTTGATCATAGGCGAGACGATCCTGATCGTAACTTGTATTTGAACTCAGAATAGTCAGCAAGCTTGCTTGCTTGGTTGCCATTTGCCCGCGCACCTTGGCATCAGAAAACACTTCGTTGCCAATGATATTGATCTGACGAACTTTTGATTTCGGTCCTTCGCTGATCTCGAAAATGATATCGACCCGGTTCTGGTCGAGCGACACCATCTTCGGC
This sequence comes from Sphingomonas sp., assembly GCA_013822915.1. Classification (GTDB taxonomy): domain Bacteria; phylum Pseudomonadota; class Alphaproteobacteria; order Sphingomonadales; family Sphingomonadaceae; genus Sphingomonas. The sequence continues at coordinate 2,310 of PNLG01000172.1, forward strand.
GCAACCGATGCTGCAAAACGCCCCTGACGCCGATAAAGCTCGATGATCCGCGCGACATCCTGACGCACCGCGCTGCGGGTGAAGATCTGCCGCGGGGCGAGCTTGATTTCTTTGGTAATCTTGTCGGCTTTCAACCGCTTATTACCCTCAAGCAGCACGCGGTTGATGATGGGGTTCTCGCGGACCCGCACCACAATGTCGCCCGATACCGCGCCGTCGATCGTCACATCGGCAAACAACTCGCTCGCCAGCAAATCCTTGATCGCCTGATCGAGCGTTTCATTACTGAATACGGCGCCTGCGCGCAATTTGGTGTAGGACAGCACCGTATCGGGCTCAATCCGCTGCGACCCTTCTACCCGCAGCGTACGGATGGTGCGCGCGGCCGCAGGAGCGGGGGCGGGACTCGCTGCCGGCGGCGATGCCTCTGGCCCAGTCTGCGCGATCGCCGTGGCGGGCAGGCCCGCCAGAATCGAACTCGCCATCAGCCACGACGCCGCACGAACGTTCGACTTCTTCACTTCGGTCGCTTTCACCGCCACTCCCCAGAAACGATAGATTTTCGGCCCAACATGGCCGTCCGCCCCTAACCTGCCCTGCCCCAAGCGGATCAACCGATCAACCCGGCAAGCCGGGTCCACAGGCCAAATGTGCCCAGATCATTAACCGTCACCATCACCATCAGCGCGAGCACCGCGGCCAGCCCACCGCGAAACGCCCATTCCATCGCCTGCGGGCTGACGGGACGACGCAGCACCGCCTCGATTGCATAGAACATCAAATGCCCGCCATCGAGCACCGGCACTGGCAGCAAATTAATTACAGCCAGATTGAGCGACACCAGCGCAATGAAGAAGATGAATGACGATAGGCCGAGCGAAAATTGTTCGCCAGATACTTTGGCAATCTGAAGCGGTCCGCCCAGTTCGCTCACCGGGCGTTTGCCGACAATGATCTGACCGATCACTTCGCCCATCATGCCCAGAATATCGCCAATTTTCGCCAGCGCGACCACGGGCGCGGCAAGTGGGCTGACCGGTTCAAAACGAGCCGCGCTGGCGTCCATTGCAATGCCCAGCCGACCCAGCTTTACCCGGTTGCCGAACCGGTCGACATCGATCTTGGCCGCGATCGTCGCCTCGACCCGCTGCGCGCGCCCCTCACGTTCAAAGGCGATCGTCACGCGCTCGCCGGGGCGGATCTGCACATAACGCAGCATGTCCTGAAAACTCGCGACCGGTCGATCGCCGAGCGCCGTAATCCGATCGCCACGCGCCAGCCCGGCAACTTGCGCAGGGCTCCCCGCTTCCACCTGCCCGACCACCGCCGATGTCTTGAGTTCCCCAACAGCAACCACAAACGCCGTCAGAATACCGAGCGCGATCGCAAAGTTGGTCACTGGCCCTGCCGCCACGATAATCGCGCGCTGCCACAGTGCCTTGGCTTGAAACGTCTGCGCCCGCTCTTCGGCTGGCAAGGCGAGCCAATTCGGGTCGCTGCGGCTCGACGGGTCCATGTCGCCTGCAAATTTCACGAAGCCGCCCAGCGGCAACAGGCTGAATTTCCAGCGCGTGCCCCGCTTGTCAGTGACGCCGAACAGCTCGCGCCCGAAACCGATCGAAAACTCCTCCGCCTTCACGCCAAACAGGCGCCCGGCGAGGTAATGGCCAAGCTCGTGCAGAAACACCAACGGGCCAATCACCAGCAAAAACGCCAGCACTGTCTGCAACAGACCAGGAGACTGGATCAAACCACGCAATCCTTCACACGTTCACCCGCGATCCGCCTGGCTTCGGCGTCAACCGCGAGCACCGCGTCGAGCGCCTCCGGCGCCGCCGGGTCGTAACGGTCCAGCGTATCGGCAACGATTGCGGCAATTTCAAGAAAGCCGATCTCTCCGGCTAAAAAAGCCGCCACCGCCACTTCATTGGCCGCGTTCAGGATCGCCGGGCGCGCACCGCCTGCGTCAAGCGCCTCACGCGCCAGCCGAAGGGCGGGGAAACGCTCCGCATCGGGTGCCTCAAAGTCGAGCCGCCCAATCGCGACCAGATCGAGCGGCGCCATTGGCGTTGCCATCCGCTGCGGCCAGGCAAGGCAATGGGCGATGGGCACGCGCATGTCGCTTGGCCCCAATTGCGCCAGGATCGAGCCGTCGACATACTCGACCATCGAATGGATGATCGATTGCGGGTGGCAAATGATTTCAATCTGATCGTTCGCGACCGGGAACAGGCGGGCGGCCTCGATCAGCTCCAGTCCCTTGTTCATCAGCGTCGCCGAATCGACGGAGATTTTCGCCCCCATCGACCAATTGGGATGCGCGACCGCCTGCGCCACGGTCATCCCGCGCATTTCCTCGCGGCTTTTGGTGCGAAACGGCCCGCCACTTGCGGTCAGGATGATGCGGCGCACGCCTTCTGGCCGGTCGAAGTCAAAACATTGATAGATCGCATTATGCTCGGAATCGGCGGGGAGCAGCGTGGCGCCCGTTCGTTCAGCCGCCGCCACAATGACATCGCCCGCCGATACCAGCGGCTCCTTGTTCGCCAGCACCACGGTCTTGCCCTGCTCAATCGCGGCCATAACGGGTTTAAGGCCCGCACAGCCGACAATCGCCGCCATCGTCCAGTCCGCGCCCATCGCGGCCGTCTCGCAGACCGCATCGGCGCCTGCGGCGGCCTCAATCCCGGTGCCCGCCAGCGCGCTTTTCAGATCGGCATAGCAACCCCTATCGGCGACAACGGCCCGCTTGGCATTGGTGCGGATGGCGGCGGCGGCCAGCTTTGCCACATCGCAATTCGCCGTCAGCGCCAGCACATCGAATTTTTCCGGCTCGCGCTCGATCAAATCAAGCGTTGACCCCCCGATCGATCCGGTCGCGCCCAGGATCGTCACCGTCTTCATACCATCATTCCCCGAAGTTGCGGCAGCATCACCAATATTGCAGCCAGCGGCGCGACCGGCACCAGCCCGTCAAGCCGGTCCAGCAAGCCGCCATGCCCCGGCAGGATCGAGCCGCTGTCCTTAACGCCCGCCCGCCGCTTAAGCCAGCTTTCGAACAAATCCCCTCCCTGCGATGCGATCGCCAGCACCGGTGTTGCAAGCGTCAGCCGCCACGGCAAGCCCATTGTCACATGGAGCACCGCCGCCAGCGTGCTTGCCGCAATGATGCCGCCTGCCAGTCCCGCCCAGGTCTTGTTGGGGCTGATTTCCGGCGCGAGCCGTGGCCCGCCAAGCCAACGACCGGCGAAAAACGCGCCAATATCGCACGCCCACACCAATGCAAATGTCCAAAAAGCGAACAACAGCCCGCGCGGCTGATCGCGAATCAGGATCAGCGCTAGCACCGGCAACCCTGCATAAAGCACGCCCGCCGCGCGCTCAGGCTTGCGCCAGATGATGACGATAAAAAAACTCGCCGCCGCGACCAGACCCAGCGCAAAGAAATCCGGCCCCGCCGCCCAGGGCGACATGATCGCCAGCGGCACCGACAGCGCAAACAGCATCAGCCGCCGCTCACCCTCTGCCATGCCGACCAGCA
>PNLG01000053.1 GCA_013822915.1 Sphingomonas sp.
TTTGTGTTTGGTGCGGCGAGCAGCGCGCAGCGGCGGGTGTGGGATCATGTCGCGGGCGGCCAGCAGATCGCGTTTGCAGCGGCGCGGGTGGGCGCAGCGGCGGGATCGGTCGATGACGCGGTGCGGCGGCACTATGCGATGCTGGGCTATGGCCCTGACTACCGGCTGCCCGGCCTGTCGCACCGCACCGGCCACGGGATTGGGCTTGACGGGCATGAGCCGGTCAATCTGGTCCGCGGGGAGGCGACCTCGCTGGCGCCGGGCATGTGCTTTTCAAACGAGCCGGGGCTCTACCTGCCGGGCAAGTTCGGCGTGCGGCTGGAGGATTGTCTCCATATGACCGACGCGGGGCCGAAATGGTTCAGCGAACCGCCCCCGTCGCTTGATGCGCCGCTGGGGTAGGGGGACACCGATGGCAGTGGCACTGATGATTGCGACGGCGCTAGCGCAGGCATCACCGACCGCGACGGTCGATGTCGAGGAGATTGGGCCGGCGGAGTTTCGCGTTACGCTCAAGGCGTTCGACGGCGACGAGCGCGAGTCACAAACCGCAATAGCGGGCGTCGTGCAGCAAATCTGCGGGCCGAAATTGCCAGACTGGGGAAAATTTGAAGCGACGCGTCAAATCAACGTAGCCAAGAATGCAAAGCGAACGCCCGCCAAGTTCGTCCAGTTGATCCGCTGCGTCGAACCAACTACGCCCGAATCACCGGCCCCCCGCCGTGCTTTTGCACCCGATGCGGCAATGGAATCGGCAGTGAAGGCGATCGCCCTCGGCTTTCTGTCGGATCATGAGGGGGGCGACGGGACGGCATCGTGGAACTTGTTAAGCGCGCCGATGAAGCAGTCGCATCCAATCGCCGATTGGCGCGCGCGCGTTCGAAAGCGGGCCGCCGCGATTGGCGCGGTGCCCGAGCTTCGCATCGCCAAGCTTACCTGGTACGTCGATCCGCCTAATGGCCCCCCGGGCATTTTTGTGGCGCTCGATTTTGTCGGAAGATCCATCAAGCAGGCCCATCTGTGTGGTTATGTTGTGCTAGTTCGCAGCGGTGAAGCTCAATGGACGGTGAGCCGGATCGAAAGCGGCTCGATTCCAGTCGAGGTTGCCCGGACCGCTTCGTCAGATCACCTCGCACAGGTCAAACAGGCAATACGATGCGTGGAGTAACGCGTCGGCTTCGCATTCAGAACGGCGGTAAGCTGCGCCATGATCGCCCCATGACTCGCCGATTCGTCACCGCCGCCCTTCTCCTCCCGCTTGCGCTCGCCAGCGCCGTGCAAGCCGCCCCGCAGCGCAAGCGACCTTCCGCGCCGCCGCCCAAACCCGCAACCGCCAAGCCCGCGCCCAAGCCCGCGCCGATTGGCGACACGGTGCGGGTCGCGCTGACGACTGAACTCGGCGTCATCACCCTGGAGCTGGACCATAAGCGCGCGCCAATCACGACCGCGAATTTCGTCGCCTATGTCGACCAAAAGCGCTTCGACGGCACCGCTTTTTACCGCGCGCTGCGGCTGCCCTGGGGCGATGCGCCCAATGGCCTGATTCAGGGTGGGACGGCGAATGATCCCCAGCGCATCCTGAAACCGATTGCGCACGAACCGACGACGCAGACCGGGCTAAGCCACACCACCTGGGCAATTTCGATGGCGCGCTATGAACCCGGCACCGCGACCGGCGATTTTTCGATCATGGTCGGCGATCAGCGCGCGCTCGACGCCGATCCCAAGGCGAGCGGCGACAATCTGGGCTATGCCGCGTTTGGGCGGGTGGTCGGCGGGCAGGATGTGGTGCTGAAAATCCACAGTGCCGCGACCGATCCGACGCGGGGCGAGGGCGCGATGAAGGGGCAGATCATTGCCGCCCCCGTCAAGATCATCAGCGCGCGGCGCGTGGCCGATCCGGTCGCGGCGCCCGCACCGCCGCAGCCCTGATCCCCCGCATCATCCGGCGCATCACCGTTTTGCTTGAGCAAGCCGCGCGCGCGCCCTAGATCAGGCGCATGACATCGACCAATGATATCCGCCGCTCCTTCCTCGATTATTTCGAACGCGAAGGCCATGCCCGTGTCGCCTCCGCGCCGCTGGTGCCGCACAACGACCCGACGCTGATGTTCGTGAATGCGGGCATGGTGCCGTTCAAAAACGTGTTCACCGGGCTGGAGAGCCGCCCCTATTCAACCGCGGTATCGAGCCAGAAATGCGTGCGCGCAGGCGGCAAGCACAATGACCTCGACAATGTCGGCTATACCGCGCGCCACCATACCTTCTTTGAAATGCTGGGTAATTTTTCGTTCGGCGATTATTTCAAGGAACGTGCGATCACGCTTGCGTGGAATTTGCTGACCAAGGAATGGGGGATCGACCCCGACCGGCTGACCGTGACCGTCTATCACACCGATGACGAGGCATTTGCGCTGTGGAAGGCGATTGCCGGCCTGCCCGACGCGCGGATCATCCGTATCGCGACCAACGATAATTTCTGGTCGATGGGCGATACCGGCCCGTGCGGGCCGTGTTCGGAGATTTTTTTCGACCATGGCGATCATATCCCCGGTGGCCCGCCGGGCAGCCCGGATGAGGATGGCGACCGCTTTGTCGAGATCTGGAACCTTGTCTTCATGCAGTTTGAGCAGGCGGCCGACGGCAGCCGCACCCCGCTCCCGCGCCCGTCGATCGACACCGGCATGGGGATTGAGCGGGTGGCGGCGGTGTTGCAGGGGGTGCACGACAATTATGACACCGACACGTTCCGCGCGCTGATCGCCGCGTCGTGCGCGCTGACCGGCACGGTGGCGCAAGGGGCCGCTCAGGCGAGCCACCGCGTGATTGCCGATCATCTGCGCTCGTCCGGGTTCCTTGTTGCCGATGGCGTGCTGCCCGCGAACGAGGGGCGCGGCTATGTGTTGCGGCGGATCATGCGCCGCGCGATGCGCCACGCGCATATCCTGGGCGCGAAAACGCCGCTGATGCACCGGCTGGTTCCCGCGCTCGTCGCCGAGATGGGCGCGGCGTATCCGGAGCTGGTGCGCGCGCAGCCGCTGATCGAGGCAACACTGCTGCAAGAGGAGACGCGGTTCCGCCGTACGCTCGAAAACGGGCTCAAGCTGCTTGACGAGGCAACGGCGGGGATGGCGCCGGGTGCGACGCTCAGTGGAGAGACGGCGTTCAAACTCTATGACACCTACGGCTTTCCCTATGACCTGACCGAGGATGCGTTGCGCGCGGGCGGTTTCGGCATTGACCGCGCAGGCTTTGACGCGGCGATGGCCGAGCAGAAGCGCGCCGCGCGGGCGGCGTGGAAAGGCTCGGGCGAGCGCGCCTCCGACGAAGTCTGGTTCGACATTGCCGAGGAGGCGGGCAGCACCGAATTCACCGGCTACACCGCCGGCACGGGCGAGGGCGAAGTGATCGCGCTGGTGAAGGATGGCGCGCGCGTTGAGCGAGCCGTGGCGGGCGATGCGGTGACGCTGCTGACCAACCAGACGCCCTTTTACGCCGAAAGCGGTGGGCAGATGGGCGATGCGGGGGTGATTACCGGCGATGGCGGGCTGACGGCGCGGGTTACGGATACCGCCAAGGCGCTCGGTCGGCTGCACGCGCATCATGCGGTGATCGAGGGCGGGTCGGTCGCGGTCGGCGACACTGTGCGGCTGGCGATCGACACCACCCGCCGCGATCAGGTGCGCGCGAACCATTCGGCGACGCATTTGTTGCACGCGGCACTTCGCGAACGGCTCGGCCATCATGTCAGCCAGAAAGGCAGCCTGGTCGCACCCGACCGGCTGCGGTTCGACTTTTCGCATCAACAGGCGATGACCGCGGCCGAAATCGCGCAGGTCGAGGCCGATGTGAACCGCCAGATTCGCGGCAATGCGGGCGTTTCCACGCGGCTGATGACGCCTGATGACGCAATTGCGGCGGGCGCGATGGCATTGTTCGGCGAAAAATATGGCGACGAAGTCCGCGTGCTGAGCATGGGTGCGGAGGCCGACAAATTCTATTCGGTGGAACTGTGCGGCGGCACGCATGTGAACGCGCTGGGCGATATCGCGCTGTTCAAGATCGTGAGCGAAAGCGCGGTGTCGAGCGGTATCCGCCGGATCGAGGCACTGACCGGGGAGGCGGCACGGCTCTGGCTGGCTGACCGCGACGAAAAACTGCGCGAGGCGGCAACCGCGTTGCGGGCAGCGCCCGATGATGTGCCCGCGCGGGTCGCGGCATTGGTCGAGGACCGGCGGCGGTTGGAGCGCGAACTGGCAGAGGCCAAGCGCGCGCTGGCGCTGGGCGGTGGCGCGGGGTCGGCGCCTGCTGGTCCGGAGCAGGTCGGCGGCGTCAACTTCATCGCGCAAGTGGTCGAGGGGCTCGACCCCAAGGGGCTTCGTGGCGCGATCGACGAGGCCAAGGTGCGGATCGGCGCGGGCGTTGCGATGATCGTCGCGGTCAATGACGGGCGCGCCTCGGTCGCGGTCGGGGTGAGCGCCGACCTTATGGGCATGCATGACGCGGTCGGTCTGGTCAAAGCGGCTGTCGCTGCACTCGGCGGGCAGGGCGGCGGCGGCCGCCCCGACATGGCGCAGGGCGGCGGCCCCGACGGCGACAAAGCGGCTGACGCAGTGGCGGCGGTGAAGGCGGTGCTGGAGGCGCAGGCGGTGGCGGCGTGAGGCGCGCGCTGACGAGCTTTGCGCTAGTCGGCGCCGTCGCAGCGATGTTGTTGCCCAGTCTGAGCGCAGCAGCGACTGAGCGTTATCAGCCCGGTCAGGTCTGGCGCTATGACGCGCGACCGCAGGACGAAGGCTCGCGATTGAAGATCCAGCGGATCGAAATGACGGGCGGCACGGCGATCTACCACATCGCGTTGTCCGGCATCCACCTTCGTAACGGGCAAGTGACAAGCGTTCAGCACTTGCCCGTGTCGCTGGCGACCCTCGACGGGAGCGTCACAGAATCGTCGCGTGACGATGTGCAGGTCTCGCTTGATCAGACCGATGAGGGGATTGCCGAGTGGCGTCGGGCGAAGGGCGGCGTCTTCAGCATTGCTGTGAAGCAGATCGCCGACATCCTCGACCAGAATTTGGCCGGTGGTGACGCCGAGACGCCACCCACCGCCCAAACACGCTGACCGTCAAGCAGCCATCGATCCCCGCGCCAATTCGCACATCGACCAGATTTCGCTCAAGCCCGACACCAGCCGGTCGATATCGGCATCGCTATGCACGGGCGATGGCGTGATGCGCAGCCGCTCGGTGCCCACCGGCACGGTCGGGTAATTGATCGGCTGCACGTAAATGCCGTGATTTTCGAGCAGCCAGTCGCTGATCATTTTGCACTTTTTGGCATCCCCCACCATCACCGGGATGATGTGGCTGGGGTTTTCCAGCGTCGGAATGCCGATCGCGTGGAGGCGACGGCGCACGGTTGCCACCCGTTCCTGATGGCGTGCGCGTTCGATCTGGCTGGACTTGAGGTGGCGGATGCTGGCGGTGGCGCCGGCGGCAAGGGCAGGCGGCAGGGCGGTTGTGAAAATGAACCCGCTCGCAAAGCTGCGCACGAAATCGCACATCGCGACCGAGCCAGCGATATAGCCGCCCATCACGCCAAATGCCTTGCCCAGCGTGCCCTCAATCACCGTAATCCGGTCCATCAGGCCGCGTGCCTCGGCAATGCCGCCGCCGCGCGGGCCGTAAAGGCCAACCGCGTGTACTTCGTCGATATAGCTCATCGCGCCGTGCTTTTCGCAGACGTCGAGGATTTCTTCGATCGGGGCAATGTCGCCGTCCATCGAATAAACGCTTTCGAACGCGACCAGCTTTGGCCGACCCGGCTCGATCGCGCTGAGCAGGCGGTCGAGGT
>PNLG01000184.1 GCA_013822915.1 Sphingomonas sp.
GACGCTGACCGTGCTGGCCGGGGCCATATTCGCGCTTGTTGACGGGGCTTTTCGGGCGACCCCAGATGTTTTCGCCCATCCGGCGGTCAAGTTTATACTTTGCGTTTGCGCGCTTCGACATTCATTCATCCTTCAATTGCCAATAACGCCCGCTGCCATTGTGGCGACAGGAGTCCCGGTCGTCGCGCTGCTGGTTCCTGGGATAAGGAAGGCAGGGCCACCGCTTCACCGGGGTGCGGGGCCAATTGCGAAGGCGCGGGCCATGGCAGAGCGCGCCTGTCCCGTCAAGCGCCCGCCACCTGTCGCCGCCAAAAGCTTATCGCCGGTCGCGTGGCCGCTCGAGCGCAGAGAGGACACCGCGCAGCGTGCGCACTTCCTGGCTTGACCAGCCGGGCTTGGTCAGCAAGGTGCGCAGCGTGCGTCGCGTCGTGGGGGTGCGATCGGGCGGGAAGTAAAACCCGGCGGCGTCGAGCATCGCATCAAGCTGGCCGATCATCCCGTCTAGCTCGGCTTGCGGCGCGGACGGCGGCAATTCGACCTCGGGCGGCATGGCCAGCGCCTCGCCCTTTGACCATTCATAGGCGACTAGAATGACCGCCTGCGCGAGATTGAGCGACCCGAATTCGGCATTGATCGGCGCGGTGATGATGGTGCGGGCCAGCGCAATATCGTCGGTTTCCAGCCCCGCCCGCTCCGGCCCGAACAGAATCGCACTGCGCGCGGGGGCTTGACGGATCGTGGATGCGGCCTGTTCCGGCGTCACCACCGGCTTGGTCACGCCGCGCTTGCGCACCGTCGTTGCATAGACATGCGCGCAGTCGGCAACCGCCTCCGCCACGCTGTCGAACACGCCTGCGCGTTCGAGCACGATGTCGGCGCCACTCGCCGCAGGCCCAGCAGCAGGATTAGGCCAACCATCGCGCGGCGCGACCAGCCGCAGCTCGGTCAGCCCGAAGTTGAGCATCGCGCGCGCCGCCTTGCCGATATTTTCGCCCAATTGCGGCCGGACCAGCACCATCACCGGGGGCGGCGCCACCACGCTCACCCCTTGGCCACCTCGGTGACGGACCCGGCGAATTCCTCAAAATCGCGCGCCTCGCGAAAATCCTTATAGACGCTCGCAAAGCGGATATAGGCGACCGAATCGAGCCCTTTCAGCCCTTCCATCACCATTTCGCCGATCAGTTTTGACGCAATTTCGCTATCGCCCAGCGTTTCGAGCTGGCGCTGGATCCCGCTCACCAGCTTTTCGATCCGCACCGCGTCGATCGGCCGCTTGCGACAGGCAATCGATACCGACCGCATCAGCTTTTCGCGCTCAAACGGCTCACGACGCATGCCGCCGCCGCTTTCGTTCTTCACCACCACCAACTCGCGCAGCTGAATCCGCTCAAAGGTGGTGAAGCGCGCTGCGCACCCCTCACACTGGCGCCGCCGCCGGATCGCGGCGCCATCCTCGGTCGAGCGGCTGTCCTTTACCTGGCTGTCTTCATGGCCACAAAACGGACAGCGCATTCACAGGCCCGGATAAATGGGGAAGGCAGCGGTCAGCTCGGCGACTTCGCGGCGCACCCGCTCCTCGACCTGCGCATCGCCCGCGTCGCCGCACCGCGATAGCCCCTCGACTACCTCGGCGATCAGGCGCCCGATGGTGCGAAACTCGGCCGGACCGAAGCCGCGCGTCGTGCCCGCCGGTGTCCCCAACCGGATACCGGACGTGACAAAGGGCGAGCGCGTGTCGAACGGAATACCGTTTTTGTTGCACGTCAGCCAGGCACGGTCGAGGCCGTGCTCGGCCGCCTTGCCGGTCACATCGCGCACGGTCAGGTCGACCAGCATCGAGTGATTGTCGGTCCCGCCCGACACAATGCCCAGCCCCTGTTCCTGCAACGACGCCGCCAGCGCGCGGGCGTTTTCGACAACGCGGTGGGCGTAGAGCTTGAATTCCGGGCGCAAAGCCTCGCGAAACGCCACCGCCTTGGCCGCGATGATGTGCATCAGCGGCCCGCCCTGAAGCCCTGGAAAAATCGCACTGTTCAGTTTTTTCGCCAACGCTTCGTCATTGGTCAGGATCACGCCCGACCGTGGCCCGCGCAGGCTCTTGTGCGTGGTCGTCGTCACCACATGCGCGTGCGGGAACGGGCTGGGGTGCGCGCCGCCTGCGACCAGCCCGGAAATATGCGACATATCGACCAGCAGCGTCGCACCCACTTCATCGGCGATCGCGCGAAAACCCGCCCAGTCCCAGATCCGCGAATATGCGGTGCCGCCCGCGATAATCAGCTTGGGCCGGTGCGCGCGCGCGGTGGCGGCCACCTCGTCCATATCGACCAGATGATCGTCGCGCCGCACGCCATAGGGAATCGGCTTGAACCATTTGCCCGACATATTGACCGGCGACCCATGCGTCAGATGGCCGCCCGAATTCAGGTCGAGCCCCATAAAGCTGTCGCCGGGATCGAGCAGCGCGAGGAAAACCGCCTGGTTCATCTGACTGCCCGAATTGGGCTGAACATTGGCGAAATCGCACCCGAATAGCGCCTTTGCCCGCTCAATCGCCAGCGTTTCGACGGTATCAGCGTATTCGCAGCCGCCATAATAGCGCTTGCCCGGATAGCCCTCGGCATATTTGTTGGTCAGCACCGATCCGGCAGCCTCCAACACGGCGCGGCTGGCGATGTTTTCGCTCGCGATCAGCTCGATCTTGTCACGCTGGCGGCCAAGCTCGCCGGTAAGCGCGGCGGCGATTTCGGGGTCGGCATCGGCCAGCGGGTCGTGCCAAAACCCCTGCATGATATCGTCATGCGCATCGAGAAGGTTTGCGTTCATGGTCATGCTTCCTCGCGCTTCGGCGGCTGTGCGTCCAACTTGGCGACGCGCGCCGAATGGCGGCCGCCCTCAAAATCGGTGTTCAGAAACGCGGTGATGCACGCCCGCGCCATTTCCTCGCCAATCAGCCGCGCGCCCAGCGCAATGGCATTGGCATCGTTATGCTGACGCGCAAGTGCTGCCGACAAGGGGTCGTCGACCCGCGCGCATCGGCACCCGGCAATCCGGTTGGCCGCAATCGAAATCCCGATGCCCGACCCGCACAGCGCAATGCCGCGCGCCGCCGCCCCGCTCGCCACAGCCATGCCAAGCGCATGGCCGAAATCGGGATAATCGACGCTGTCGGGACCGTGCGTGCCCAGATCGTCCACCTCATGCCCCTGCGCCTGCAACCAGGGCATCAGGGCGGATTTGAGCGCAAAGGCAGCATGATCGGACGCAATGGCAAGCCGCATGGCGGGCAAGGAACTCCGCTGGTCAATGAAACAGGAAAGCTTCCCTAGCGAAGGGCGGGCGCCATGGCCACACCGCATTTCGGATAGCGCGCTATCGTCCCGCAGATGTGCGAAAAATCATTTGTCGCGCCCAGAGGGGAAAGCTACCACTCCGCGCGTGACGCCATCGCCACCCAACGCCAGCGCTGCCCGTGCCCAGCTTGTGGAGGTGTTGTTGCGTGTCGGGCAGGAGGATCGCGCCGCACTTTCGACACTCTATACGCTGACGAGTGCAAAACTTTTTGGCATTTGCCTGCGTATCTGTGGCGAACGGCAAGCAGCAGAGGATGTGTTGCAGGAAGTGTATCTTATCGTGTGGAAGCGCGCGGGCGGCTATGAGCCGGGTCGCGCCAGCCCGATTACGTGGCTGGCGACGATCGCGCGCAACCGCGCGATTGACTGGCGCCGGGCACAGGGTGCGCGCACCATGACGACGATCGACGATGCCATGCCGATTGCCGATGACCGCCCGCTGGCGACCGACATCATGCTCGCTGCCGAAGCCAATGGCCGGTTACACCTGTGCCTGGACCAGCTGGAGGAAAAGCCCCGGCTTGCCATCCGCACGGCGTTTTTCGACGGCGTGACCTATGCCGAACTGGCAGAGCGGCTGGGCGTGCCGCTGGGCACGATGAAAAGCTGGGTGCGACGCGGGCTGATGCAATTGCGGGCGTGTGTCGAGCAATGACCGGCACCCCGCTTCCCCCTGACGACGGCACCCCGCCCACAGAGGATGGCGCTGCGTTGGCCGCCGAACTGGCACTTGGCCTGCTCGATGGTGATGATCGGGCAGCGGCGATGCGGCGGGTACTGACCGATCCCGCCTTTGCCGCCGATGTCGAACGCTGGCGCGCGCATTTCGGCGTGTTGTTCGAGGACTGGCCCGAAGCCACGCCACCGCCCGATGGACTTGCCCGGCTGGAGGCCGCGCTCGCACCCGCACGGCTGACCGCCAATGACAATCCGCCTGCGGCGACCAGCAACCGGCTGTGGCAGGGGATTGCAGGTCTGTCGTCGCTGATCGCGGCGACGCTGGCTGGGGTGATGGTGCTGCGCCCCGCCCCCGTTTCACCGCCGCCCCCGCCCGTGGTCGTGCAGGCAGCCGCCGGCCCCGTGCTCGTCGCAGCCCTTGCCCCCACCAGCAAGGGCGCACCGATTGCGGCGATCTATGACGGGACGCGCGGTGATTTGCGGATTGGTGCTGCCGCCCTGGCGGACAGTGCGCATAGTGCCGAGCTATGGGTGATCCCCGCGACCGACAAGGTGCCGCGCTCGCTCGGGCTGCTGCGCGCCGGGGACCGGACCGCGCTGGCGATTACAGCTGCCAACCAGCGCCGATTTGCAGCGGGCGCTACGCTTGCCGTCACGCTGGAGGCGCCGGGCGGCTCGCCCGATGGCACGCCCAAGGGGCCGGTTGTCGCCGCTGGATCGCTGACCCAGATTTAGGGCTTGATCAAAGAAATTTCGCGGCGGCGCATCTTTTGCCCGGACCTGCCGTATCTCCGCACGCACCACGACAAGGGTGCCCCTTTCAGGAGAGCAATTCCCATGAATACCGCAGTTCGCATTTCGCTTATCGCCAGCGCCTTTGCCCTGGGCGCCGGATCGCTGATTGCCGCGACCAACCCGATTGTCGGCGGAGCAGCGATGTTCCCAACCAAAAACATTGTCGAAAACGCTGTCAATTCAAAGGACCACACCACCCTCGTCGCCGCGGTGCAAGCAGCGGGCCTGGTCGACACGCTGTCGAGCCCGGGGCCGTTCACAGTGTTTGCCCCCACCAACGCCGCCTTTGCCAGGCTGCCTGCGGGCACGGTCGAAACGCTGCTCAAGCCAGAGAATAAGGGCACGCTGACTGCGGTGCTGACGTATCACGTCGTGGCCGGCAAGGTCAGCGCGGCGCAGCTTGCCGCCAAGGTAAAGATGGGCGGCGGCAAGGCGATGCTCCCGACCGTTCAGGGCGGGATGCTGACCTTCGCCAAGGCGGGCAAGGGCTATACCGTCACCGACGCCAAGGGCCATGCCGCCAACATCACGATCGCCGATGTCAATCAGTCGAACGGCGTTATCCATGTGATCGACACGGTGCTGTTGCCGTAATGAAAATTTATTCGCGCGGCGTGAAACCTTTTTCGGTGTCGGCGCGAATGCATGATTGTCCACTTTGAGCGGTCAATCATTGGCGCTGGTTTTACCCCCCCCCTTGCCAGCGTCACATCGGGGCCTGCCATTCCCCTTTTGGCAGGCCCCAATTTGCTGTGGCCCCAGGCGCCCCGCGCCTCGGCACTTTTTTACAACTTCGCCGCTGCCGATATCGAGCGCAGCGATTGTATCTATTGCATGCTTGGCTTATCGCGTCGCATTGGCGCGCGGCTGATTTCGTCGCGCCGAGGAGATCTGAGCCATGAAACCCCCGCGCAACCGCGCTGTCCGCAGTGCGGTCCACCGGCATGAACACTTAAGCAAACAGGGCCTGCTCGAACGCGCCTTCACCTTTGCCTTTCGCGGGCTGGTCTATGCGC
>PNLG01000430.1 GCA_013822915.1 Sphingomonas sp.
CCGCAGCTGAAGGCATTCTTCGACCGTCTGGGCATTGCCGAGCGTGACTGGATGCCCGCGTGCAACGCGACCTACAAAAACGGGATTGGTTTTCATGGCTGGTCGGCGCGCAAGGGCGCGGCCAGCTATTTTCACCCGTTTCCGACCATGCTCGACGTCCACACCGCCGACGCCTTTTTCAACCATAGCGCCGCCCGCCGCCGCGGCATGGCGGCAGAGGCGCACCCCGACCGGTTCAACCTGCCCGCCCGGTTGGCCGCCGAACAGCGCGGGCCGATTCCGGGGCCCAGTTTTCCGTTTGCGGTGAGCTATGGCTATCATTTCGATGCCTATCTGGTTGGGGCCTATTTGCGCGATCACGCCGTCGCGCGCGGCATCACCCATCTGCCCCAGCGCGTCCGGGAGGTGCGGGTGGGGGCAGACGGCACGGTGCAGGCGCTGATGACCGAGGATGGCAACGCGGTCGAGGCCGATCTGTTCGTCGACGCGAGCGGCTTTGGCAGCGTGATCGCGCAAACCGCGCTCGGCGTGCCGTTTCGCTCGTTCGCCGACAATCTGTTCAACGACGCCGCCGTGGTGATGCCGACCCCGCGTGTCGGCGAGGCGGTAAACGCCCATACCAAGGCGACCGCGCTGTCGGCGGGGTGGTGCTGGGACATTCCGCTCACCAATCGCACCGGCAATGGCTATGTCTATGCCTCACGCTATCTGTCGGCAGCGGCTGCGGAGGCAGAGTTGCGGCGCCATCTGGGGGTGGGTGATGAGGCGCCCGCCGCGCGGCATTTGCGCATGAAAGTTGGGCGGATTGAGCAGGTGTGGACCGCCAATTGCCTGGCAGTCGGGCTGTCGCAGGGGTTTATCGAACCGCTGGAGGCGACCGCGCTCCATGTCGTGCAGGCAACGGTGGAGGGGTTCATTAATGCGTGGCAATCTGGCGGCTTCACCCCGCGCCACCGTGATCGCTTCAATGCATCAATCGCGGCCCGTTTTGAGGGGATTCGCGACTATATCGTCTGCCATTACCGCGCCAATCAGCGCGACGACACCGATTATTGGCGCGACAACGCCGCCAATCCGCACATCTCCACCTCGCTCGCCGATATGCTGGCGTGCTGGCGGTCGGGTGGCGATCTGGTGGCTGAAGTCGAGCGTCAGGGGATTGCGACTTACTATACCGTGATGAGCTGGCACTGCCTGCTGTCGGGCTATGGTTACTATCCCCCCGATCACGCGCTGCACGCAGCGCAAGGGGGTAGTGACATGGCGCAGATCGACGATTTTATGGCGCGATGTGCCACTAATTTTGCCCCGCACCACGTCCAACTCGCCGCGCTCGCGCATTAATCAAGGATAGTTCATGGCGCTTGTCCCCAATTCATCAGCCGAACCTGCGGGCGAAGGGGTCCACGCACCCGATCTGCAATTGTTCGTGTTCGCGCTGTTCTTCATCTTCGGCGGCATCACCAGCCTGAACGATGTCATCATCCCGAAACTGAAAGAGCTGTTCACGCTCAACAATTTCGAAGCGTCACTCGTGCAGGTGTGGTTCTTCATTGCCTATGCCGTGGTCGGTATTCCGGGCGCCAAGCTGGTCAAGCGCATCGGTTACATGCGCGGGGCGGCGGCCGGGCTGGTGACGATGATCGCGGGTTGCCTGTTGTTCATCCCCGCGAGCCAGACGGCGACGTTCAGTGTGTTCCTGCTCGCCTATTTCGTGCTCGCGAGTGGTGTGGTGCTGGTTCAGGTCGTCTCCAACCCGCTCATCAGCCTGCTCGGCCCGCCGCGCACCGCACCCAGTCGGCTGACCTTTGCGCAGGCGTTCAATTCGCTCGGCACGACGATTTTCCCTTATTTCGGCGCTATCCTGATTCTGGGCAGCCTGGCACAGGTTTCCGCCGCACAATTGTCGGGCCCCAAGCTCGATGCGTATCGCACGGCAGAGACGCAGGCGATCGTTTCGGGCTATCTTGGCATTGCGGCGGCACTTGCGGCGGTCGCGCTGGCCGTGTGGCTGTTCCGCAACCGCGTGCAGGACGAACAGCACGAAGCCTCAAGCCTGATCGAGGGACTCGCGCTGCTCAAGCGTCCGCGCTTTGGCTTCGGCGCGCTGTGCATTTTCCTCTATGTGGGGGCCGAAGTGGCGGTCGGCAGCTTCCTGGTCGGCAATCTCACACTGCCCGAATCGCTCGGCGCGTCGCAACAGGATGCGGGCAAGCTTATTCCCATTTACTGGGGGCTGGCGATGCTGGGGCGTTTTGCGGGGTCGGCGGTGCTGCGCGTGGTCAGCCCGGCGGCGGTACTCGCGTTCAACGCGATTGGCGCAGCGGCGCTCATCACCGTGTCGATGGCGACGACCGGCACGGTATCGGGCTATGCGCTGTTGGCGGTCGGGTTGATGAATTCGATCATGTTCCCGGTAATCTTCACGCTCGCCAGCGAAGGTCTTGGGAACCGCGCGGCGGACGGATCGGGCATCATCAATGTGGCGATTGTCGGCGGCGCCGTGGTGCCCGCGCTTTATGGCTGGATGGCCGATCAGTCGGGGCTGCGGGCGGCGCTCATTCTGCCGATCGTCTGCTATGCCGTGATCGCGGCGTTTGGGATCTACGCCCGGCGTCCGGTGGCTGGATAATCAGCGCGCGGCGGTTGGTGGAGCTGAGGGGAATCGAACCCCTGACCTCTGCAGTGCGATTGCAGCGCTCTCCCATCTGAGCTACAGCCCCGCCGCCGGAAGAAGCGCCAATACCGCCAGTTTTTGGCGGATGCAATATCGGCCAAAGCCGCGCCGCGCCCAGTTGCAATTGCGCCATAATCGCGCATAGCTGATCGCCAACAATCACTTGAGGAGAGCGACGATGGCACAGGCATGGACACTGAATTCACGGCCAATGGGGATGCCGACGCACGATAATTTTGCGCTCGTTGATCTGCCAGCCAAGCCGCTTGAGGCAGGGCAGTTGCGTGTCGCCAATCACTGGCTGTCGGTTGATCCCTATATGCGCGGCCGCATGAACGATGTGAAAAGCTATACCCCGCCCTTCGCGCTCGGCGAGCCGATGCAGGGCGGCGCGGTCGGCGAAGTGATTGAGAGCACGGCGGACGGCTTTTCGGCGGGCGATCTGGTGCTGCACATGGCGGGATGGCGTGACGAAGCGGTGATCCCGGCCAATCAGGCGCAGCGCGTGCCCGCGCTCGGCGTTGATCCGCAGGCGTTTCTGGGTCAGCTCGGCATGCCCGGCATGACCGCCTATTTCGGGCTGCTTGAGGTCGCGAGTGCCAAGGCGGGCGATGTCGTGTTTGTGTCGGCAGCGGCCGGCGCCGTCGGCTCGACCGTGGTGCAAATCGCCAAGGCCAAGGGCATGACCGTGATCGGGTCGGCGGGCGGCGCCGACAAATGCGCCTGGGTATCGTCGCTGGGCGCAGACGGGGTGATCGATTACAAAAACGGCACGCCGGTGCTGAAACAGCTTGCCGCACTCGCGCCCAAGGGCATCGACGTCTATTTCGACAATGTCGGCGGCGAACATTTCGATGCCGCACTCGCGCTGGGCAATGAACGCGCCCGTTTTGCGATTTGCGGCATGATCGACATGTATAATACCGGCGCGCCGACGCAGTTGCGCTTTGCCGCGCGCATCATCGGGATGCGGATGCGGATTCAGGGCTTTATCGTCAGCGATTATATGGCGCGCGCGGGCGAATTTTATAACGAGATGGGCGGTTGGCTCCAAAGCGGTCAGCTGGTGCGCGAGGAGACCGTGCATGACGGGCTGGCGACGATGCCCGATGCGTTTCTGGGCCTGTTCACCGGCGGCAACAAGGGCAAGATGCTGGTCAAAATCTGACGCGGTCAGGGCATGATCTGCGCGGTCGTCCAAGGCGACCGCGCCTGCCAGCCGAGCGTTTCATACAGCGCGCGCCCGGCAACGGTGGCGGTCAGCAGGCCGCAATCGACACCCTGTCGGCGCGCTTCCGCGCCCAGCAATTGCATGATCGCGCGCCCCAACCCGCGTCGCCAATAGCTCGGTTCGACCATGATCCGGTCGTGGAGCGCAAGCCCGTCTATTAGAGTCATGCGCCCTTGCCCGACCGCCCCGCCGCCCGCATCGGTGAGCGTTGCAAAGAACACCGCGCCGCGCCACTCGGTTGCGGCGGCAATGCCATCGGGCAACGCGCTGATCGCGCCCGGCAATGCGTCGATCGTCATCATCGTTCCCGTCCGCTCGACATGCCATTGGGGCGGTAATTGCCCCGCGATGGCGGCGGGCGGCATCGGCGCCTTGACCAAAATCCGCGGTTCCCGAATCCGCGCAGCCAGCGCGCCAATCGCGTTCGACGCGGCCGTGAATATATAGCGCCGCCGTTCGTCGGGGAGGCCGGTTTCGATCCGCAGCGCGAGGCTGTCGATCTGCGGCATCGGCACACCGCGCGTTACCGACCATCCCCGCGCAAATGTTTCCACCAGCGCCTTCGGGATGCCGGCCTCGCCGGGATCAGATTCCACCGCTAAACGTGTCGCACTGCGCCGGATCGCCGGTCTCCAGCCCGCGTTTCAGCCATTTGATCCGGTCAGCGGAGCTGCCATGGGTAAAGCTGTCGGGCACGACGCGGCCCTGCGCCTGGCGCTGGAGCGTGTCGTCGCCAATTGCGTTGGCGGCCGTCAGCCCCTCTTCGACATCGCCGGGGTCGAGCCGGTCGCGATTGATCGCGCCCCACACGCCCGCATAACAATCCGCTTGCAGCTCGAGCCGCACCGATAGCGCATTACCCTCGCGCTCGCTCACCCGGCGTTGGGCGCGCTGCACCTGCGCCGAGATGCCGGTCAGGTTCTGGACATGGTGGCCGAATTCATGCGCCATGACATAGAATTGCGCAAAGTCGCCGCGCGCGCCAAACCGATTGCCAAGCTCGTCAAAAAAGCTGGTGTCGAGGTAAATCCCCTGATCGCCGGGGCAGTAAAACGGCCCCATCGCCGATTGCGCCGCGCCGCAGCCCGACCGGCCTGAGCCTGCATAGAATTGCAGCATCGGCGGGTCATATGCCTGCCCCGACCGCGCAAAAATCGCGCGCCAGGTGCGGTTGGCGGAGCTGAACGCGTCGCACGCGGCCTTGCTGGCGGCATCGACTCGGCATGCCTCCGCGACGCCGCCCCCGCTGCCGGGGGCCGAGGCGACGGGGCGGTCGCCCGCGCCATCACCTGCCCCGCCGGACAATAATGGCAACCCGCCGCTGAAAAAGAACATCACCGCCAGCAGCACCGCGACGCCGCCGCAGCCAAAGCGGCTGAACACAAACGGCAACAGCCGCAGCAACATGCCACCCCCGCCGCCACCGCCGCCGAACCCAAAGCCGCCGCCCTGCCCGCGCTGGTCGCCCACTTCGATGTCATTGTCGAAATCGTCGAGCCGCATTCTTGCTCTCCCCATCGGTCCGGCGCAGCACTGGTCGTTCGCCTGTGTGCATGCGCAACTCGCGGCATGGTTGCAAGCGATCAGACCGTGTGCGGTGCCCATGTCACCGAACCGTCGTTGATCGGCGCGGCGAAAGCGGCCATGAACGCGGTCATGGCCACGCGTTCCAAGCCCCGGCGATCCGCTCGTGCCGCACCCTTGCCGCTCCCCGATTGCGTGGCGCTGGTGCTGCAGGGCGGGGGCGCGCTGGGCAGTTACCAGGGCGGGGTGATCGAGGGGCTGGCGGCCAGCGGGATCGAGGTTGACTGGGTCGCGGGCATTTCGATCGGGGCGGTCAATGCCGCGATCTTTGCCGGCAATCCGCCTGAACGCCGCGTCGAAAAACTGCGCCAGTTCTGGGACGGGCTG
>PNLG01000099.1 GCA_013822915.1 Sphingomonas sp.
TCTTGCGCGTATTGCTGCACCTGCGGATCAAACGAAGTGCGCACCCACAGGCCGCCCGAATAAACGCTGAACGGTCCATCGCGTTCGGACTCGCCAAACTTGTCGACCAGTTGGCGACGGACTTCCTCGACGAAATAGCCGCCAACGCGCTCGAACTTGGGGGTTTGGCGCACGACCGCACCGATCGGTTCGGCGCGCGCCTGATCATGTTGCGCTGGCGTGATGAACCGGTTGCGTAACATTTCGCTCAGCACGAAATTGCGGCGTTTCAGCGCGCGATCGGCTTTACGAAACGGATCGTAATTGGCCGGTCCCTTCGGCAAAATCGCCAGATATGCCAGCTGACCCAGCGTCAGCTCGCCCAAATCCTTGTCGAAATAAGCGTGGCTTGCCGCTTCCACGCCAAAGGCATTGCGCCCCAGCGGAATCTGATTGAGGTAAAGCTCAAGGATTTGCTCCTTGGTCAGCGTATCCTCGATCCGATAAGCTAGAATCGCCTCGCGCAGCTTGCGGACATAGCTGACTTCATTGCCGACAAGCAGGTTTTTCGCGACCTGTTGCGTAATGGTCGATGCGCCGACCGGGCGGCGGCTGCTTTGAAGATTGGTCACGAACGCGGCGATAATGCCGGGATAATCAATGCCGTGATGCTCGAAAAACGTCCGATCTTCCGCGGCCAGAAAGGCGCGGACGAGGAGTGGCGGATATTCGGCATAGGCCAGCTCAACCCGGCGTTCGCGCGCATAGCTGTGAATGGGGGTGCCGTCGATCGCGCGCACATTGGTCGGCAGCGGCGGCTCATAGACACGCAACGTGTCGACCGAGGGCAGATTGCGCAGCACCAGCAGCCACAACAGCGCGTAGCCAATCGCCGCAAGTGCAGCCGCCCCGAGCAGCCACCGCGCCCACCAGCGCGAGGATAGCGCGCGCAATCGGGCGCCAAACCCGCCCGCGTCACGCACGAGCCGGAAATTTGCTGAAGAGTCTGAACCGGGCATAGCGGTCAAGCCTTTAGCAAAACGCGCGCCGCCCGCCAGTCCTTTAGGCAGGGCACGGCGGCCCGATCCACTCAGTTCGACGCAAGCCGCCGCGCAAAATGAATTTCTACCGCCCGCCGCACGCTCTGCGCAATCGCCGCCCGTCCCTCGCGCGAATCGATGAACGCGGCGTCGCGCGGGTTTGAAATATAACCGGTTTCAAACAGGATGGAGGGCATGTCAGGCGCCTTCAGCACGACAAGCGAGGCCATGTGGTGGAAATTGGCGCGCATCGGAACCAGTGGCTTTGCCTCGCGCCCCAGCAGTTGCGCAAAGCTGGCGGCGTTGTTCATGGTCTCACGCTGGGTGAGGTCAATCAGCATCGACGAAATGTCGGCGGGTGTCCCGGCGAGATTCACGCCCTGAATGATATCGGCCTTGTTCTCACGCGCCGCCAGTCGCGCAGCTTCCTTGTCCGACGCAAATTCGGAAAGCGTATAGACCGATGCACCGCTTGCATCCCCTTCGCCCACACTGTCGCAATGCACCGAAATGAACAGCGCCGCTTTGAGCTTGCGCGCCACCCCATAACGCTCCTGAAGCACCAGAAACCGGTCATCCTCGCGGGTGAGCGCCACGCGCACCCGGCCCGACGCCAGCAATTCATCGCGAATGGCGCGCGCGATGCGCAGCGTGACATCCTTTTCCTTCAATCCCGAGGTCGGCGAAATCGCTCCTGGATCCAGCCCGCCATGCCCGGCGTCGATCACAACCAGCGGGCGATTATCGTCGTCGCCATAAACACGCGGCAGCGCAAGCTGCCGGCTAGGCGGCGGCACGGGCACCGACACGCTATAATTGGCGGGTGTCACGCGCGCGCCATAGCTGAACGGTGGCAGATAACGCACGCGCCCCTCGGCCGCTGCCCGAGCAAAGCGCGCATCATCTACCGTGCGCAGCGCCAGCGTAAGGGTGGTGCCATCGGCGCCAAAGCGCCCCTCGGTCACAATCGCGGGTTCGGCCAGGTCGAGCACAACGCGAGCGCCCGTCTCACTCGCGCCCTGGCGCACGCGCGCCACCGGCCCGCTAACCACTGCCCGCCCGCCGGGTTCGGCGCCGGTTACGTCAATGGCAATCCGCTGCGGACCGCTCAGCATCAGCGCGGTCGCGCCGACCACACGCGCATCGAATTTGATCACCACCCGATCCGGGCTGATCTCAACACGCTTGACAGTCGCCGCCCACGCGGGCGACCCGCCGAACCACAAAGTCAGCAAGGCCAGGAAAAAAGACACGGGCCTGTATTGCCGTGCGGCCATGCCGCCGGTCCAGTGAAAAGGCATTGTGGGGGGAACTCCGCCTTATTGAACTATGATCGTTGCTGATAAGCGGCGGCTGTCAAATCAGCATGAAAAGAGGCGGTTAACGCAGGATTCGCCATCTTTGCGGCGCCGCGCTCGCTGATCGATCCCGGTTGCTGTGCGCGGCAGGTGATGCTAGGCATGCCATCATCGGCGCGAGCGATTGCGCTTTGAGCCGATGCAACACCGCTGGCGGGCGCCCTTCGCCCGCAGGCGGTTTATCCAGGTTGACGCCCGCATGCCGCATTCCCCTTGTCCCGCTTTCCGACCGGCTTTTGCTGGCGGGGGCGCGGGTGCAACGGGCCAGGCGACCCCGCGAGGGCCGCAGCAATTGCGGGCAGACGCATTTCCAACCATCCCGCGCCCGACTGGGGCAGGCCGCACCGCCGCCGCCCAGCAAGCGCCACACCGCGCGCAACGCCCCCTGGCGGGCACCGCGCGCGCACGGAGACATTTACATGACCATGCGTATGTTGATCGACGCACGCCACCGGGAGGAAACCCGCGTGGCCGTCGTCAAAGGGACACGAATCGAAGAATTTGATTTCGAATCCGCTGAGCGCAAACAGCTCAAGGGCAATATCTATCTCGCCAAGGTAACGCGCGTCGAACCGTCGCTTCAGGCAGCGTTCGTGGATTATGGTGGCAATCGCCACGGCTTCCTCGCCTTTTCCGAAATCCACCCGGATTATTATCAAATCCCCAAGGAAGACCGGGACGCGCTGCTCCGCGAAGAGGCTGAACACGCAGCCGAGGAAGCCGCGCTGCGTGCCGAGCAGGACGAACAGGACGACAGCGACGACGAGGGCGAGGGCGAGGGCGATGAGGACGGACGCGCGCGTCACGACGACGGCGATCCCGACAACGAGACCGCCAGCGAGGGTGAGGACGCCCCGCGCCGCCGTCGTGCCTCGGGCGGCGACGATGTGGACGCGTTGCGCGAACGCCGGATGAATCTGCGCCGCCGCTACAAGATCCAGGACGTAATCCGCCGCCGTCAGGTGCTGCTGGTGCAAGTGGTAAAGGAGGAGCGCGGCAATAAGGGCGCGGCGCTGACCACCTATTTATCGCTCGCCGGGCGCTATTGCGTGTTGATGCCCAACACGTCGCATGGCGGCGGCATTTCGCGCAAAATCTCCAACGCTGCCGACCGCAAGCGGTTGAAGGCGATCATGGCCGATCTGAAACTGCCGACATCCATGGGGTGCATTGTCCGCACCGCCGGGTTGCAGCGGACCAAGGTGGAGATCAAGCGCGACTTTGATTACCTTGCCCGGCTATGGGATGAGGTGCGCGAAAAGACGCTGGCGTCCGCCGCCCCCGCGCTGGTCCATGGCGACAGCGACCTCATCAAGCGCGCGATCCGCGACATTTATAACAAGGATATCGACGAGGTCATTGTCGAGGGCGATGAGGGCTATGCCCAGGCCAAGCAGTTCATGCGGCTGCTGATGCCCAGCCATGCGCGCCGCGTGAAACATTATAGCGATCCGGTGCCGCTGTTCCAGCGCAGCAATGTCGAGGATCAGCTCGCTGCCATGTATCACCCTGTCGTGCAGTTGAAATCGGGCGGCTATCTGGTGATCAACCCGACCGAGGCTTTGGTGTCGATCGACATCAACTCCGGTCGCTCGACCCGCGAACATAATATCGAACAGACGGCGACGGCGACGAACCTTGAAGCGGCGCAGGAAATCGCCCGCCAGTTGCGGCTGCGCGATATGGCGGGGCTCGTCGTGATCGACTTTATCGACATGGACAATAATTCCAACGTCCGCAAAGTCGAAAAGGCGATGAAGGAGGCGATGAAGAATGATCGTGCCCGTATCCAGGTGGGGCGCATCTCTTCGTTCGGGCTGATGGAAATGAGCCGCCAGCGGCTGCGCACGGGCGTGCTGGAGGCATCCACCCGCCCCTGCCCGCATTGCGAGGGGTCGGGCTTTGTCCGCACCGCATCATCGGCGGGTCTGTCGGCGCTGCGGCTGATCGAGGATGAGGCCGCGCGCGGGCGCGGCTCGATCATTACGCTGCGCGCCAGCCAGGAGGCGGCCTTCTACCTGCTCAACCGCAAGCGCACGGAACTCGCCGAGATTGAGGAGCGCTACGGCGTCACCGTCGAAGTGCTGTCCGATGGCGAGCGCGAGGGCGCGCGCATGGCGGTTGAGGCATCGGGGCCGCCACCTGCACACACTCCGCGCTTTGCCCCCGCCTTCATCGATGTCGAGGATGATGCCGACGAGATTGAGGAAGAACTGGACGAGGCCGAAGAAGCCGAAGACAGCGACGCCGAACCCGCACCGCGCGACCGCGAGGAACGCGGGGGCGACGGGCGCGATGGCCCGCGCCGCAAGCGTCGCCGCCGCCGGGGTCGGCGTGGTCGCACCGCCCAAGAGGGTGGCGACACCGCTTCCGAGCAGCCAGGTGACGACGCCGAGGGGCTGACCGACGACGACGCCGAACCGCGTGAGGCGGGGGACACTGACTCGTCACGCGATGACGAGCGCGGCGAGGCCGATGGTGGGGCGCGCCGCCGCCGTGGCCGTCGGGGGCGCAGGGGTCGTCGCGGTGACCGCGTTGAGGGCGACCGGATCGAGGGCGATCATGACGCGGGCGATCCCGAATGGGCAGCGGCAGACGCCGACACACCGGACGCAACAGAGGTGGAAAGCCCGACGGCTGACATCGGTAGCGCGCCAACCGACGCCCCGGTCGACGCAACACCGCCGCCCCGCGCTCGCCGCAGCCGCGCCAAGGCCAAGGCTGAGCCGGATGCGGATGCCGCCACGCTAACCGCGCCCGATGCCGCGCCGGAGATAGCTGCCACCGCACCCAAGCGGACACGCCGTAAAAAAGCAGATGCAGCCGAGGCCCCCGAAGCGCCGGGGGATGCCAATCCCGAACCGGCAAAGCCAAAGCGGCGCACCAGCCGTAAAAAAGCAACGGACGCCCTGACCGAGGAAACAACCGACGCCGACGCGGCTGCCGAGGCCGTGGCGGAGGCTCACGCCGTCCCGGCAACGGCCCCGGCAGCTGCCGCGCCCGATCCGGCAGTGTCTGAGTCTGCAAT
Source organism: Sphingomonas sp. (assembly GCA_013822915.1). GTDB lineage: Bacteria > Pseudomonadota > Alphaproteobacteria > Sphingomonadales > Sphingomonadaceae > Sphingomonas. Next base: position 5,406 of record PNLG01000099.1, read on the forward strand.
GGCTGAGTCTGCACTGCCTGAACCGCCAGCGCCCGATGCGCCGACCACCGATGCCCACGCGCCGGACGTCGCCACAGCGAGCGACGCTGCAACACCGCGCCGCGGATGGTGGCAGCGCACCTTTGGCGCATAGGCCAACGCCGTTCGACCGGGCGCACAAATGCGTCCGGTCGAAGGCGGCGCCCGGCGTTGGGGCGTTGAACCCAAGACGAAACTGGCCGATACTCGGGTGATGAAAAAGCTTGTCGCTGCCCTTGCGCTCTCGTTGCTGACGCTGGCGCAACCCGCCGCCGCGCAGTCGTTGCTCCGCGATGCGGAAACCGAGGCGATGTTCGATGACATGGCGCGCCCGCTG
>PNLG01000219.1 GCA_013822915.1 Sphingomonas sp.
CGTTACCATTGTCGCGCGGGCAATGGGGGTGCCTGTGCTGGGGCGGGTGCGCGACGTGCGGCGATTGATCGGCGAAGGGGATCTGCTGTTGCTCGATGTGACAGCGGGCACTGTCTTTGCGCGGCCCACATCGGCGATCGAGGAGGGGTTTGAGGCCAAGCTGCTGCTGAGCCAAAAGCGCCGTGCATCGTTTGTCGCGCTGCGCGATCAGCCGCCAGTGACGCGCGATGGCAAGCGGATCACGCTGATGGTCAATGCGGGCCTGCGCGATGATGTGGCCGCACTCGATCTGACCGGGGCGGACGGGATCGGGCTGTTCCGTACCGAATTTCAGTTCCTGGTCTCCGCCACCCTGCCGCAGCGTGAGCGGCAGCAGCGGCTCTACCGCGATGTGCTGGAGGCGGCGGGCACGCGACCCGTTATCTTCCGCACGGTCGATATCGGCGGGGATAAGGTGCTCCCCTATCTGCGCGACGATAGCGGGGCGGAAGAGAATCCGGCGATGGGCTGGCGCGCGCTTCGGCTCGCGCTGGAGCGGGGCGGGCTGATGAAGGCGCAGGCGCGGGCGTTGATCGAGGCCGCAGCGGGGCGGACGCTTAATGTGATGTTCCCGATGGTGTCGGAACCCTGGGAATTTGATGAGGCGCGCGCGCTGTTTGAGGCGCAGCGAGCCTGGCTTGCGGATCGGGGGCGCAAACTGCCGCTTGAGATACGCTATGGCGCGATGCTTGAAGTGCCAGCCCTTGCCGAAATGCTCGACGTGATGCTGCCCCGGCTCGATTTCCTGTCGGTTGGCACCAATGACCTTACGCAGTTCCTGTTCGCCGCCGACCGCGCCAATCCCAAGCTGGCCGAGCGCTATGACTGGCTCAGCCCGGCGATTTTGCGGTTTCTCCACCGGCTGGTCGGCCCGGCACGCGAACACGGCGTCGATCTGGGCGTGTGCGGCGAAATGGGTGGCCGCACGCTGGAGGCGATGGCGCTGATCGGGTTGGGGATTGAGCGGCTGTCGATTACGCCGGCCGCGGTTGGCCCGGTCAAGGCGATGATCCGCTCGCTCGACCATGCGGCGGTTACCCAAGCCTTGCCCGGGATGATAGCCAATCCGCCGCGTGACCTGCGCAACGTGCTCGCCGAATGGGCACGCTGCCATGACGTCGAGTTGAGTTGATCGGAATCCCGGAATTCTGCGCACTTCGCGTTGACAGCGGCGTTATGCTTTGGAAGAAGCCGGGCGCAGGCCAGGGGATGATGATATGACGGATGCCAAGCTGCCCGACGGCGGTGCCGAGGATCACGCGTCTTTGTTCCCCAAAACCGCTGGCGAGCGCCTGCACGACGCGCGCGAGTCCCTGGGGCTGTCGCTCGCCGAAATTGCCGAACGCACGCGTGTGCCGATCCGCCATCTGGAGGGGATTGAAAAGTCAGACTTTTCGAGCCTGCCTTCGCCGACTTATGCGGTCGGCTTTGCCAAGGCCTATGCGCGTGCCGTTGGCCTTGACGAGGCGATGATCGGGCGCGAAATTCGCGGCACCGGCCCGGTTGCCCGCCCCGCGCCCCAGTATCAGCCGCTTGAGCCCAATGATCCCAAGCGGTTGCCGCCGCGCGGCTTGGCGATGGTTGGCGCGGCTGTCGCGCTCCTCGCGATCATCGGCCTGATACTGATCTATGGCGTTGGGCTGTTCGATGGCGGCGATGCGGCACCCGAACTGGCGGTGGAGCAAGCCGCGCCGGTGCGCCAGGCAACGGCACCTGCACCCGTGACGGCGCCGCAAGTCGTGCTGAGCGCGACCGACGTTGTGTGGCTGCGCATTTACACCGCCGACAAGACGCTGTTCGAGTCCGAAATGCAGCCGGGGGACCGGTATGAAGTGCCGCCCGATGCAGTGCGCCCGATGATTAACATCGGCCGTCCCGACAAACTGACCGTGACTGTCAATGGCGCCGCCGTCGCGCCGCTGGGCACGGGCGACCGGGCGATCAAGGATGTGGAAGTAAGTGCGGCGGCGCTGCTCGCGCGCGGCGCTGCGCTGGCCGGTGCCACAGGTGCTGCAGGGGGGGGCGACCAGCCAGCGAGCGCTGCGCCAACGGTGGAGCGGCGCCCCGCGCGTCGTGAAGGCGCTGCACCGCGCCGCGCAGCACCACCCCGCAGCGCTTCGCTGAGCGATGCCGAGTTGACGCGGCGCGCCAATGCAGCCGCTGCTGCCTCCACGCCACCCTCGGGCGATCCCCCGGCACCATAAGGCTGGCGGAGAGCGAGCGCTGTCCGCTATAGGATGGTTAAGCGACGCAACCGGCGAGTGACAGAAATGGCGATGCGCAAGACTTTGTTGAAACTGATCCTGCTAAGCGGGATTGCCTGCACCAGCGTACCCGCGCTGGCGCAAAGCGCGATTGAGGGGCGCGTGGACCGGTTGGAGCGCGAGATGCGCGCGGTTCAGCGCAAGGTGTTTCCGGGTGGCAACGGCCAATATTTTCCGCCCGATATCACGCCCGCCGACCCCAAGGTGCAATCACCCGGCGTCCCCGCGACCAGCGCAATCAGCGATTTGTCGGCACGGGTCAGCGCGGTGGAATCGCAATTGACGGCGCTCACCGGCCAGTCGGAACAGCATCAGTATAAGCTTCAACAGCTTGAAGAGGCGTTCAACGCCTATAAGCGGACTACCGATGCCCGGTTGAAGGCGCTGGAGGACGCAGCGGCTTCGACCACCGCGCCGGTCGCCGCGGTTCCTGCGCCGGGACCGGCAGTCGGCGCAGGCGGCGCGACACCGCGCGTGAGTGCGGCGCTTTCCCGGCCCGCGACCGCAACCCCGTCGCCCGCTGCAAAGCCCGCCCCCGTCGATCCCGAGCGCGCCGAGCGGATTGCCGCGATTGAAAAGCCCGCGACGGCCGATCCGGCCGATGACCTTTACGTCTATGGCTTTCGATTGTGGCAGGCGAAACTCTATCCCGAGGCCGAGGCACCGTTGAAACAGGTCGTCGCCAAATATCCAACGCATCGGCGCGCGAGCTGGGCGCAGAATTTGCTTGGCCGCAGCTATCTCGATCAGGGCAAGCCGAGCCTCGCCAGCCATGCCTTTTACGACAATTACAAGAATTTTCCCGATGGCGAGCGCGCGCCTGACAGCCTGTTCTACCTCGCGTCCGCGCTGAAACGGCTGGGTAAAACATCGACTGATGTGTGCAAGGTCTATGACGAATTGCTCGACGTTTATGGCACCCGCATCAGCGCGACGATGAAGGCTGATGTCGCCCGCAACCGCGCGACCGAAAAGTGCAAATGAGATGACGGCGATGGCGGAGGCGCTTGTCACGCGCTTCCGTGAAAGTGTCGCGGGGGTGGCCGGGCCGCTGGGTGCGCGGCGGCTGGCGCTGGCGGTGTCGGGCGGGCCGGACAGCATGGCGATGTTGGCGCTCGCGGCGGCGGCCTATCCAGGGCAGGTTGTGGCGGCCACGGTCGACCACCGGCTGCGCGCGGCGAGCGCGGACGAGGCGGCGATGGTCGCGAGTTGGTGCGCCGGCACAGGCGTGCCGCATGCAACGCTGGTGGTGGACCAGCTCCGCGACCCGCGCGACAATCTGCATGATTGGGCACGGCGCCAGCGCTATCGGCTGCTTGAACATTGGGCGATTGAGGCGGGCGGGCATTTGCTCGCGACCGCGCACCACGCCGATGATCAGGCGGAGACGTTCCTGATGCGGGCGGCGCGCGGATCGGGGGTCGCGGGGCTGGCGGGCATTCGCGCGCGGCAGCAGCTGGGCGAGGGCGGGGTTGACCTCATCCGCCCGCTGCTCGGGTGGCGGCGGCATGAGTTATTCTTGGTCGCGGTCGATCACGCCATCCCCTTCGTCGATGATCCAAGCAATGCCGACGGCCGGTTCGACCGCACGCAGTTTCGCGGGCTGCTGGCCACGACACCGCTGCTCGACTCCGCGCAGATCGCGCGTGCGGCCGATCATGTCGCCGAAGCCGAAGCCGCGCTGCGCGCGATGGAGCGTTGGCTATGGACGACTCGCAAGCTGGTGCCAGTCGGCGTCGATGAGCCAGACCTGCAAATCTGGCTCGACCTCGCCGATCTGCCGCGTGAGCTCAAGCGGCGGCTGGCGCGCGCGGCGATCAGCGATGTCCGCCTCATCAACGGCATCACGCGCCCGGCCTTCACCGATGCGACCAATATCGAGCCGCTGCTGGACGCGCTGGAGCAGCAAAAATCCGCCACGCAAGCCGGGGTGATGGCAACGCCCAAGGGCAATATCTGGCGGTTTGTCGAGGCCCCGCCGCGTCGATGACACTGATGGGCTTAATCGCGCAACTTGTTCCATTGCCATTAACCTCGGCACGCTTATCTTAGAGGCTGCGAAAGGTGCCCGTTAGATGAATGATAATGACAAGCAGCCCGATGGTGGCGGCAATCCGTGGATGAAGAGCCTGATGGTGTGGGTGGCGATCCTGGTCGCGATCGCGCTGTTTGTGACCGTGATCGAAGGCGGCAGCCGCACGGCGACGCCCACCGGGTCGCTGTCCTATTCCACTTTCCTCGCCAAAGTGCAGGAAGGGTCGGTGCGCGATGTCAATATATCGGGCAATATCGTGTCGGGCACGCTGACCAATGGCGACAAGTTCCGCACCTATACCCCCGCTGATCCGGCGCTGACCGACCGGCTGCTCGCCAAGAATGTCGCGATCAACGCGATGCCTGAGGAAGGGCCGAGCATCTGGCAGGTATTGCTGGTGCAATCGCTGCCATTCCTGCTGTTCCTGGGGATTGCGTTTTTCGTGCTGCGCCAGATGCAGAAGAATTCGGGTTCGGGCGCAATGGGTTTTGGCAAGTCGCGCGCGCGTTTGCTGACCCAAAAAGAGGGGCGGGTGACGTTTGATGACGTCGCCGGCATCGACGAGGCGCGGGAGGAATTGCAGGAAATCGTCGAATTCCTGAAAGACCCGACCAAATTTGCGCGGCTCGGCGGCAAAATCCCCAAGGGTGCGCTGCTGATCGGGTCGCCCGGCACCGGCAAGACGTTGCTCGCCCGCGCGATTGCGGGGGAGGCGGGCGTGCCCTTCTTCACCATTTCGGGGTCGGACTTTGTCGAAATGTTCGTCGGCGTGGGCGCGAGCCGAGTGCGCGACATGTTCGAACAAGCGAAGAAAAGCGCGCCGTGCATTGTCTTCATCGACGAAATCGACGCGGTCGGTCGCCATCGCGGCTCGGGCCTGGGCAATTCCAACGATGAGCGCGAACAGACGCTCAACCAGCTGCTCGTTGAAATGGACGGGTTTGAGGCGAATGAGGGGATCATCATCATCGCGGCGACCAACCGCCCTGATGTGCTCGACCCCGCGTTGCTGCGCCCCGGCCGCTTTGACCGTCAGGTGACGGTGCCGCGCCCCGACATTGAGGGGCGCGTCAAGATCATCGAAGTGCATATGAAAAAAGTGCCGCTGGCACCCGATGTCGATCCGCGCGTGATTGCACGCGGGACGCCCGGATTTTCGGGGGCTGACCTTGCTAATCTGGTGAACGAGGCGGCATTGCTGGCGGCGCGGCGGGGCAAGCGGCTGGTCGCGGCGCGCGAATTTGATGACGCGCGCGACAAGGTGCTGATGGGTGCCGAACGCCGCAGCATGGTGATGACCGATGATGAAAAGCGGATGACCGCCTATCACGAAGCGGGTCATGCGCTGGTCTTTGCCTATGAACCCACCGCCGATCCGATCCACAAGGCGACGATCATCCCGCGCGGCTTTGCGCTGGGCAT
>PNLG01000304.1 GCA_013822915.1 Sphingomonas sp.
TGTGTGTGCGGACAAGCGGATCATCAGAACCCATTCACGATTTCTTCCCCGTTATTTCGGGGAAGCTACCAGTTTGGCGCGGGGTGGAGCAGCCCGGTAGCTCGTCAGGCTCATAACCTGAAGGTCACAGGTTCAAATCCTGTCCCCGCAACCAACGCTGCAGCACGTATGGCCGCTCCCGAAAGGAGGCGGTTTGTTGCGTCAAGGCCATACTCAGCGGGCCGCCGCCATGCGCAAGAGTAGCGGCGGGGACCTTCTTGCCCTAGCTCGGCACAGCGCGCTGGGCACCATGACCGTTTCCCACCGCGCACCACGCGTTGCGCGGCTTATCGCCTCGTACTGGGCGTAATGGTTGAGCTGCACCCGGTGATGATGGTGTGGAGCTGATCAGGGGACGGCAACGGGCCGCGAGCGGGGTAAAAGCTGGCTTCGTCCAGATCATCCAGAGCAACAGTCCGGTGGTGCGTCTCTCCCGATTTGGCGGGCGTGGGGGTTAGTTCTTGTCGTCAAGCTTACGCTTCGCCGCAATTTTGGTACCGCTGACAGACCATAACAGCTGGTTCTGCATTGTCGCGACGTATAGCGGCAGCCGTGCCGACAACGAGGTGAAGACATGCATCTCAGTCGGCACCGGCGTCAGCAGATGGGTGATGACCATCGCGGCCGCATTTGCCTGTCTGATCGGCAGAGCCACACAGCTTTTCGCGAAGGGCGTCGGTGTGCCCGTCGTGCCGTCGGCGGCGACTTCAATCAGGTAATGGCCGCCAGCCGACAATGCATCATTGGTGGTCTGCGGCGTCAGCAAATAGACCAGCGTAGGGCCGCCGGGCGCCTCCGGTGGCAATACGACGGTGTTGAAGGGCTTGTCGCTGCAGCTCTTGATGCCCGCCGTCCGGGCGGCTGCGCGGGCGGTGGCGAGCGCGGCGATCAGCTTCAGGCGTGCGGGGCTGATCGTGCGATCCCCGGCCTCACCCACGACATGACTCTCGACCAGCTTGTTGTTGCGAAAGCGCGCCTTGTAGAGCGCGTGGGGTGTAGCGTTGTGCTTGTCGAAAAACAGGAATTCGGTTGCTTCGACCGACCCGTCGACCACCCAGCCGCCGATCTTCGGAGCAAGACCGGGTGCCTTGGCGAGCGCGTCGTCAGAGCCGTGCCACGCTGCTTGGTCATAGGCATAGATCAACTGTCCCCGCCGCGCGGCGCGGTCGACGAGCGCCTGATCCCGCCCGGTGATTGCAACGGGTGGCGCGCCCGGCTGCGCAATTGACGCTGCGCCGGCGACCAGCAAGGAGAGGCTCAGCAGCAACCGCATAAAGAAACTCCCCGGGAGTCGGTGGACGACCGAGGAGCCTATCGTTTCAATTGCTTAATGCAACTCTACTTATGCAACCGCAGCTTTCAGTTTGTCGACCAGATCGGTCGCTTCCCAGGTGAAGGCGTTGCCGGTCGCGGCGCGGCCGAAATGGCCATAGGAAGCGGTCTGCTGATACATTGGCGCGTTCAGCTTCAGATGCTCGCGAATGCCCTTGGGGGTCAACCGGACGAGTTGGGGCAATACCGTCTCCAGCGTGGCTTCGGCGACAGTGCCGGTGCCGTGCGTGTCGACATAAACGCTGAGCGGTTCGGCAATGCCGATCGCATAGGAGAGCTGGATCGTGCAGCGGCGGGCGAGCCCGGCGGCCACGACATTCTTGGCGAGATAGCGCGCGACATAGGCGGCCGAACGGTCGACCTTGGTTGGATCCTTGCCGCTAAACGCGCCACCGCCGTGCGGTGCGGCACCGCCATAGGTGTCCACGATGATCTTGCGTCCGGTCAGCCCCGCGTCGCCATCCGGCCCGCCAATTTCAAAGCGACCGGTCGGGTTGACGTAAATCTTGGTCTCGTCGGTGATGAACCCGTCGGGCAGGACCGAGGCGAACACGCCGGTCACATAATCGCGCAGGGTCGCATATTTGGCCGGGTCGCTGCCCGCGGCGCCATCGTCGCAATAGCCGGGCGCGTGCTGCGTCGACACGACCAGCGCGGTGGCGCGCACCGGCACTTGGTTTTCGTAAGCGAGCGTCACCTGGCTCTTGGCGTCGGGCTCCAGAAAGGGTGCGGCGCCCGAATGGCGGTCGGCGGCCATCTGCTCCAGAATGCGGTGCGCGTAATAGAGCGTCGCGGGCAGCAGGTCCGGGGTTTCGTCGGTCGCATAGCCGAACATGATGCCCTGATCGCCGGCGCCTTCTTCCTTGTTGCCGCTTTCATCGACGCCTTGCGCGATGTGCGCGCTCTGGCCGTGGAGATGGTTGGCAAAATCAAAGCTCTGCCAGTGGAAACCGTCCTGCTCATAGCCGATGCGCTTGACCGTCGCGCGCACGGTTGCCTCAATCTCCTCCAGCGCGCCCGGTGCCCAGGCACCGTTTTCATACACGCCCTTGCAGCGGATTTCCCCCGCCAGCACGACGCGGTTGGTGGTGGTCAGCGTCTCACAGGCGATGCGCGCTTCAGGGTCTTTCGACAGGAACAGGTCGACGATCGCGTCCGAAATCTGGTCGGCAACCTTGTCCGGATGGCCTTCGGAGACCGATTCGGAGGTGAAGAGAAACGAAGACCGCATGCAAAATCCCTTATAGTTGAGCCATGTCCAGCCGCTGGGGCCGCATATAAAGCTTTCCTTATATGAGCCCTATCGCGCCCGGCGGCCAATGGCAACACCGAGCACCGCGAGCAACAGCGCGAGGCCGAGCGCGATCCAATTGCCGCCCACCGCAAACCATGTCGGGGGGTGAGCAGCGGGGAGCGGCGCTTCCGCCGCCCCGGTCTTGCCCCAATCAACTTGGGCCGTGATCCGGCCGTTTGCATCGACAATCGCGGAGATGCCGGTCGGGGTTGCGCGAATGATCGGCAATCCTTCTTCAATCGCGCGCAACCGCGCCATTGCCAGATGCTGTTCGGGGCCAAAACGCGCATACCAGCTATCGTTGGACGGGTTGAACAGGAAGGCGGGGCGGTGCGCGCGGTCGACCACCTCGCCAGAAAAGATAACTTCATAGCACACCAACATCCCCGCCGATCCAAAGCCGGGGAGCGGGAGTGTGCGCGGGCCAGGGCCGGGGGCAAAATCAAACGCGCCGGGGACGAGGCGTGAAATGCCGATCATCGACAGCAACGGCCGCCACGGCAGATATTCGCCCCACGGCACCAGATGCGCCTTGTCATAGCGGCTAAGGATCACGCCCTTGGCGTCGATGGCGAAGATCGAATTGGTGACCGCCGCGATCGTGCCGTCGGGCTTGAACATCACCGCATTGCCGCCGGTCAGCACAATGTCGCGCGGGCCGAGCACGGCCGCGATCCGCCGCCGGGTGACGAGCGGATCCCCGGCCGCATAATATTGCGGGGGATATCCATCCTCGATCAGATAACGCAGCGCGCCCTCGGGCCACAGGATCAGGCGCGGCGCAAGTCCGGGCGTGCCGCTGTTCGCGAGCAGCGCCCGCAAATTGGTTTCGGCATAATCGGGGCGCGGCCGCTGTTCCTGATCGAGATTGGGCTGGACAACGCGCAGTCGGGGCGCGGCGGGATCAGTTGTCGGGGCGGTTACAGGTATGTCGACGCCACTGAGCGCGAGGGCAGCGACGACCGTCGCCACGACCGCCGCCGGGCGCCACTTGCCCGTCAGCGCCATCGCCAGCGCACCCGCCACCATTACGGTCAGCCCCGACAGCGCGTAAGTGCCAACCCATGCCGCGCTCCACGCAACGCCGAGCACCGGCACCCAAATCGTCGCGAGCGGCGGCCAAGGATAGCCCGTCAGCGCCCAGCCGCGCAGCCATTCGGTCACAATCCACGCCGCGCCTGCGATCAGCACAAAGCGCAGGTCGGGCGCGCCCGCCACCCCGTGCCGCCTGCCCCAGCGCCACGCGAGGCCCGCCGCCATCATCGGGTAAATCGCGAGATACATGCACAGCAGCGCGACGGCGGGCGCGCCCAGCCAATGCGGCATCGCGTCCTGATAGGTAAAGGCTTGTGCGATCCACATATTTGCGAGCGTCAGATGCGCCCAGCCAAACAGCCAGCCGCGCCACAATGCCGCGCGCACCGACGGTGCCGCACACACCAGCATCAGCCAGAGCGCCAGCGCGGTCAGCGCCACCGGCCAAAGGTTAAACGGCGCAAATCCGGTTGCGGCGGCAGCCCCGAGCAGAAGCGCGGCAAGGCCCGGTCGGCGAGAGAGAATCGCGATCATCGCGGCAACGGCTATGCGTAACCGCGCCGCTGAACAAGCCCGGTGACGCGGGCAACGCGGCGAGCTATGGTGGACGGGTGCCGCGCCCCTTCCACCTTGCCTTTCCGGTCCATGATCTGGCGGCGGCGCGCGCCTTTTACGGCGAGCTGCTCGGCTGTGCGGAGGGACGGTCGTCGGCGCAATGGGTCGATTTCGACTTTTTCGGGCATCAGATCGTCGCGCACCTCGCGCCCACCGCGCGTGCCGCCGATTACCATAATCCGGTCGATGGCAAGGATGTGCCGGTGCCGCATTTCGGCGTGGTGCTGACGATGGCCGATTGGCAGGCGCTGGCGGATCGGCTGAGTGCTGCGGGCATCAGCTTTGGCATTGCCCCGCACATCCGCTTTGCCGGGCAGGTCGGCGAGCAGGCGACAATGTTCTTCCGCGATCCCAGCGGTAACGCGCTTGAGTTCAAGGCCTTTGCCGACGATGCGATGATCTTTGTGGTCTGACGCGCGCTGGCGCCGTCAATCCCCATAGTCGCGGTCGACCACGCCCAGCCGGATCAGATGTTCAGCGGTGCGGGTGAATTCGGTCATGATCGGTTCGATCACTGATTCGATGCCCATTTTCGTGACGAGTCCCTCGGGAAGTCTCACGCCGCCGCGTTCGTCTTCCACCAACAGCCCGCGCGCGATGATGCTCTCGACATGCCGCCGCACCGTTTCGCGGGGCAGGCCCGTCGCTGCCGCAATCGCGTTGCGCGAGATCGGGATCACCCACTCGCGCGGCAAAATCGCGGTCCCGGCATATTCCTCTGGAATCTGCCGTTCGCGGACCAATTTTTGAATGTTGGCGACCGCAACGGTCAGATAGATTTGTAGCTCGGTCGGGTTGCGGATGATGCCGGTGCTGTGAAACGCGCGATTGGTCGTGAGGAAAAGATTGGCAAGCCCAAACATCGCGATGCGCCAATTGGCGATCATGCGTTCGGGATTGGTCACAACCTTGACCGCCATTACCCTGTTCGTCTCCCTGTTCGTTGGCGGGTCAAACCCTGCCAGTCTGATACGCGAATGCGGCGCGGGCCCCTGTCATTTCGCGGACACGCGCCAGATCCGGTTGCCGACATCGTCGGTCACCAGCAACGCGCCGGTGCGATCGGTAATCACCGCAACGGGGCGCCCCTGCGCGCGTCCTTTCGTATCCAGAAACCCGCCAAGCACATCGACAGGTTTAGCGGTTTTCTCAGGAAAGCCAAATGAATTGAACGGGATATAGACGACTTTATAACCAGACACCGGCAACCGGTTCCACGACCCATGCTGGCCGACAAACGCGCCACTCGCAAAGCGCGGCCCCAGCTTGGCGTCGGCGGCAAAGGCAAGGCCGAGCGAGGCAGTGTGCGGCCCCAGCGCATAATCGGGCCGCTTGGCATATTCGAGCAGATCAGGGCGAAGCACCTCCACCCGCTTGTCGACA
>PNLG01000074.1 GCA_013822915.1 Sphingomonas sp.
AGCAGCCGGCCTGTTCGAGGTGGTGTGACGGCGGTTTAACCGGCCGCCATCGCGTGCCGATTGGCCCATGCAGTCTCGACCACGCGGGTCAGCACACCCGCATCGACATCGGCGAGCTTCTTGACATAGAGGCACCCCTTGCCCGTCTTGTGCTTGCCCAATCCCGTCAGCAGCGCGGCGATGTTGGGCGTGGACGCGCCGACATAGAGCACCAGCTCGGCCTTGCGCGGGCTAAACGCGATGGCGGGCGTGTCTCCCTCGCGCCCGCTGGCATAGCGGTAATGCACGCTGCCAAAGCCGATGATCGACGGTCCCCATAGCCGCGGCGGCTCACCCGATATGCGCGTCATCAGCTCGATCAGCACCCGCGCATCGGCCACGCGCTGCGGCACCGCCACCTGCGCCAAAAAATCCTCAACGCTGGCTTGCGTTTCGACGGTCTTGTTTGCCATTGGCTGCCCCCTCGCCTAGTCGCGGGCGCGAAACCAGCCCGCTTTGCCGCATCAGGAGCATGCCATGACCGACCAGATCAATCGAGTCGTCCTTGCCTATTCGGGCGGGCTCGACACCAGCGTCATCCTGAAATGGCTGCAACAGACCTATAATTGCGAAGTCGTCACTTTCACCGCCGATCTGGGTCAGGGCGAGGAATTGGAACCCGCGCGCCGCAAGGCAGAGGCGGCAGGCGTAAGACCTGAGCACATCTTCATCGACGATCTGCGCGAAGAATTTGTCCGCGACTATGTGTTCCCGATGATGCGCGCCAATGCGCTTTATGAGGGGCTGTATCTGCTCGGCACTTCGATTGCCCGGCCGCTGATCGCCAAGCGCCAGATCGAGATTGCGCGGATGGTCGGCGCCGATGCCGTCAGCCACGGCGCCACCGGCAAGGGCAATGACCAGGTGCGCTTTGAACTGGGCTATTACGCGCTTGCCCCCGATATCAAAGTGATTGCGCCGTGGCGCGAATGGGATTTGACCAGCCGCACCCGCCTCATCGAATTTGCCGAAGCGCACCAGATTCAGGTCGCCAAGGACAAGCGCGGCGAAGCGCCATTTTCAACCGACGCCAATTTGCTTCACACCAGTTCCGAAGGCAAAGTGCTCGAGGATCCGTGGGAGGAGGTGCCCGATTACGTCTATTCGCGCACCGTCAATCCTGAGGATGCGCCCGACACGCCCGAGGTCATCACGATTGATTTCGAACGCGGCGACGGTGTCGCGCTGAATGGGGCGGGGATGTCGCCCGCCACTTTGCTTACCGCGCTGAATGAATTGGGGCGGCGGCACGGGATTGGGCGGCTCGATTTGGTCGAAAACCGCTTTGTCGGGATGAAGTCGCGCGGCATGTATGAAACGCCGGGCGGCACCATCTATCACCTCGCGCATCGCGGGATCGAGCAATTGACGCTCGACCGGGGGGCCGCGCATCTGAAGGATGAACTGGCGCCGCGCTATGCCGAGCTGGTCTATAACGGTTTCTGGTTCAGCCCCGAGCGCGAGATGTTGCAGGCGGCAATCGACCATAGCCAGACCAAAGTGACGGGCACGGTGCGGCTGAAACTTTACAAGGGCGGCGTTTATGTCGTCGGTCGCAAATCGCCGCATTCGCTCTACAGCGAAAAAGTGGTGACGTTCGAGGATGATCAGGGCGCCTATGACCAGCGTGATGCGGCGGGCTTCATCAAGCTGAACGCGCTGCGGCTGCGCCTGCTCGGGCGGCGCGATCAGGGGTAAGCGGCGAAACCGCGCCTTAACCATGAGCGGGGTAGCGCTGACCCATGGAAAACCCCGCCCAGCGCAAACCGGCACGCGGCGATGCGCTGATGGCGGTAGCGTTTGCGCTATTGCTTGGCGGCACATGGGCGGCGCGCGATTGGGGGGCGCTGGCGGCGTTACACCTGCCCGATACCGATGACGCGCTGCGATTGCAGCAGATTCGCGACTGGTTAAGCGGACAAGCGTTTGGCGATGTCCGGCAATATCGGCTGGCGGGGGGGCTTGCGATGCATTGGTCGCGCCTGCCCGATCTGGTGCCCGCCGCGATCATCGTATTGTTGCGCCCGTTGGTGGGCGGGCAGGCGGCGGAGGTAGCGGCGGTCATCGCCTGGCCGTTGATGCTGTTTGGCGCAGCGCTCGCGCTTATCGCGTCGATCACCCGGCAGCTCGCGCCTGAGGCGGCGCGCACCGCAATCATCGTCGGCGGCATTGCCTATCCGGTGACGACGCTGTTCGCGCCGGGGCGGATCGACCATCACGGATTACAGATGCTGCTGCTGCTGGTCGCGGTGCGCGCGCTGATCGCGGCCCCCGGCTGGGTGAGCGGTGCGATCGCCGGGGTGGCGATGGCGACCAGCCTGGTGGTCGGGATGGAGCTGGCGCCGGTTCTCGGGCTCGCCGCGCTGTCCGTATGGCTGCGCTGGTGGTGGGGTAGCGAGCAGGCGACCGGACAGCTCGCCGGGCTGGGGATCGGGCTTGGCGGGGGGATTGCAGCAGGGGCGGCCGGGTTTGCTACCACCGATTGGGGGTATCTGGCCTGTGACGGATTCACCCGCACGGTATGGATCGTCGCACAGGGGGGCGCAGTGATCCCGCTGGTGCTAGCGCTGGCTAGCCCGCGCCTCCCCCGCCCCTCGCAGCGTTTGCTGGCGAGTGTGGTGATCGGCCCCGTGATCGCCGCCGCCATGGCGCCAAACTTGCGCGAATGCGTCGCCCCCTATGGCCGGATTGATCCGCTGGTCACCCGGCTATGGCTCCACCATGTCGGTGAGGCGCAATCGCTGTTCGCCGCGCCCTTTGCGACCGGCTTTGCCTATGCCGGGCTGTTGATCGCCGGGATTATCGCAAGCGGATGGCGGGTCGCGGACACGCGCGCACCCGGATGGGCGCTGATCCTGTCGCTGCAACTCGGCGCGCTGGCGGTGGCGTGTGTCGAACTGCGCGGTGTTTATGCAGGCGTCGCGCTGAGTGCGCCCGCGCTGGCGGTCGCGATTGGCGCGGCGCGCGCGCGTGGCCCGGTCTGGCTGGCGGGGGCGTGGATCGGTTCAGCAGGGATGCTTTATCCGATTGCAGCCCAAGCCTTTGCGCCCCCTGCCAAACCGATTGCCGGGTGCGATGTGGGTAGCGCGCTCAGCGGGGTTGCACCCGCCACCGTCTTGACATCGGTTGACGTCGGCGCACGCGCGCTGAGCCAGACCCGCCACCGGCTGATCGCCGCACCCTATCACCGCAATAATGCGGGCAATGCCGCCATGTATCGTTTTTTCCTGGGGCCGCCGGACGGCGCGCAGGCGATCGCCGCGCACTGGCGGGTTGATCTGGTGCTGCTCTGCCCCGGTGATTTTGCCGAGCTGACCCCCGGGGAGCGCCCCGCCGCCACCGCCATGCTGCCGCGATTGCGAAACGGACACGCACCCGATTGGCTGGTCCCGGTGCCGGTGCGCGGCGGCGCCCGGATGTGGCGTGTTGCACAGCGCTTGCCGCCGGGCGGGTTGGCGGATTAGAGCACGGATATGGAGGACAAACTTCACTGGTGGCAGACACGCCGGTTCGTCGCGGCAATGGCGGCGCTGGCGGCGATCCCGTTGCTGTGGCCGACGATCCCGCCGCTCGTCGATTTGCCAGGGCATATGGGGCGTTACCGCGTGCAATTGTCGGCGGGCGAAGCGCCGTGGCTGCTCGACTGGTATGATTTCAAATGGTCGCTGATCGGCAATCTGGGCTTTGACCTGCTAATTATTCCGCTGGCGCCCGTGTTTGGGCTCGAGCTGGCGGTCAAGCTGTTGGTGATTGCGATTCCGGTGCTGATCGTCACTGGCCTCCTGTGGATCGCGCGCGAAGTGCATGGGCGCATCCCGGCGACCGCGCTGTTCGCGCTGCCCCTTGCTTATAGCTTTCCGCTGCATTTCGGCTTCGTCAATTACGCGCTGTCAATCGCACTGGCGCTCAATCTGTTCGGGCTTTGGCTGCGGCTGGCGCGGCTGAACCGGCTGGCGCTGCGCGCGGTGATTTTTCTGCCGATGTCGTGCGCTTTGTGGGTGTGCCATGCCTTTGGCTGGGGTGTGCTGGGCGTGCTCGCTTTTTCGGCGGAGATGATCCGCCAGCATGACCAGCTCCCCGAGACCGCCAGCGGCTGGGGCGAACGCGCGCGCCACTGGGCGGGTGCATGGGTGCGCGCAGGAATCGGCTGCTTGCCCCTTGCGCTGCCAATGCTGCTGATGATTGCCTGGCGCAGCGGTGCCAATGTCACGGGCCAAACCGGCGACTGGTTCAACGTCCGCGCGAAGATCAGTTGGCTGACGATGCCGCTGCGCGACCGTTGGCAATCGTTCGACATTGCCTCTACGGCCGTTTTGTATCTTATTTTGTTCAAGGGGTTTCGCGACCCCAATATTGAATATTCGCGCAATCTAGCGCTGTCGGCGATTTTCCTGTTCGCCGTGTTTCTGGTGCTGCCGCGGATCGTGTTCGGATCGGCCTATGCCGATATGCGGCTGGCGCCGTTCGTGATTGCGATCGCGCTCATTGGCTTGCGCGCGCGTCCCGGCCTGTCGATGCGCGGGACGGCGACGCTGGCCGCACTGGGCCTGGCATTTTTCGGCGTTCGTATCGCAGGGAGCACCGCGAGTTTCTGGCTTTACAGCCAAAGCTATGATCGTGAACTTCGCGCGCTAAATCACATCCCGGTCGGGGCAAAGCTGGTCACCTTTGTCGGTGAAACCTGCTATAATGAATGGTTTATGAGCCGGTTGGAGCATGTGCCCGCACTCGCACTTGAACGGCGGATGGCCTATTCGAACGATCAATGGTCCATGGCGGGCGCGCAGTTGCTCGTCACGCGCTATCGCGCCGCGCGCCGGTTTCGCCATGATCCGTCGCAGATTGTCACCCATGTCCAATGCCCGCGCGAATGGTGGCGGCCGATCTCGCGCTCGCTCGCGTTGTTCCCGCGCGATGCCTTTGATTATGTCTGGCTGATCGAGCCGCCCCTGTATGACAAGAGGCTTGAAGCCGGGCTGATCCCGGTGTGGCGCGACGGGCGCAGCGCAGTCTTCCGCATCGATCACAGCACGCCTGCCGTCACGCTGAGCCGTGAGGAACTGACCCCGCCGCCCCGTTAGACTCTGTTTCAGTTAGGCTGGAACAGATGCGGCACCGGCCCGCTCCCCCTCCCGGCCACCCACAGCGTATCCTGAATGGGTGGCCGGGAGGGGGAGCGGGCCGGTGCCGATGCCACGGACGTGGAACAAGCGCTAACCCCGGTTTTAGTCCGTGGCTTTCCGAAACGGCGTCATCGCGCCCAGATAGTCCTGGTCCGCCGCCACTGCGGCGCGTTCGCGCACCAGAAAATCGGCAACCGCGCGGCGGAAATTCGGATCGGGCAGATAATGCGCCGACCAGGTCGTGACCGGCGCATAGCCGCGCGCGAGCTTATGCTCCCCTTGCGCGCCCGCCTCCACAAATTGCAGCCCGCGCGCGATGGCCGCCTCGATCGCCTGATAATAGCATAACTCGAAATGGAGGAAGGGCACCTCCTCTGTGCAGCCCCAATAGCGGCCATAGAGTGTGTCGGCCCCGATCA
>PNLG01000260.1 GCA_013822915.1 Sphingomonas sp.
GGCGGGCAACACCATGATCCTGAAACCGTCGGAGGAAGCGCCGAGCTGCGCAGTGATCCTCGCGGAAATCCTGCATGAGGCGGGGGTGCCAGCGGGCGTGTTCAACCTGGTCAATGGCGACGGGCCGGGCGTGGGCGCCGCGCTGTCCGCGCACCGCGACGTCGACATGGTGAGCTTTACCGGCTCGACCCGCGCCGGGATTGCGGTCGCGCAGGCCGCTGCCGCCACCGTCAAGCGCGTGCATCAGGAATTGGGCGGCAAGGCGCCGAACCTCGTGCTCGAAGGGGCGGACCTGCAAGCGGTGCTGCCGCCAACGCTGATGGGCGTGCTGGCGAACACCGGGCAAAGCTGCATCGCGCCCACCCGCCTCCTCGTCCACTCGTCGCAGACAGCGGCGGCAACCGCGGTTGCGAAAGCGATGTTTGAGGCAACCCAAGTCGGTGATCCGGCGGAAATGGGCGCGCATATCGGCCCCGTCGTCAACAAGGCGCAGTTCGACAAGATCCAGGGCCTGATCCAGTCAGCGATCGATGAGGGCGCAACGCTTGTCACTGGCGGCACCGGGCGGCCCGATGGGCGCAATTCGGGCTATTACATCCGCCCGACTTTGTTCGCCGACGTCACCCCCGACATGCGGATCGCGCAGGAGGAAACCTTTGGCCCCGTCGCCACCATCACCAGCTATGACACGCTGGAGGATGGCGTCGCGATTGCGAACGACACCCCCTATGGCCTATCGGCGACGATTTCGGGTGACCCGACGGAAGCGGCCAAGGTGGCGCCCCGGCTGCGCGCCGGGCTGGTCACGATCAACAGCTGGAGCCCGGACGGAGCGGCACCCTTTGGCGGGTATAAGCAATCGGGCAATGGCCGCGAAAATGGCAAATATGGCCTGACCGATTTCATGGAAGTCAAAACGATCGTCGGCGCACCGGCCTGACACAAGCGCTAATAATCCCGCGACACGCGCACATTCACGCTCTGGCGCCCCAGCGTCGATACTGTTGACAGGATCGACAGCCAGCGCGTGATCTGAAACTCCACCCGTGTCGCGGAATAGCCCTGCCCGTCGGTGACGATTTCGGCATAGAGCCGCCGGGTAATGAACTTGCCCGCTGCGATCGACGTGGTGCGCCCGACGCTGGTATCGGCGGGCAGGATGCGCAACCTGTCGAGCCCCGCCACCCGGCGCAGCGCGTTAATGGGGTTCAGCCCGTCGCCCCCGCTTCGCAGCGAAGCAATGGCAGAGGCGAGTTGAAACGCCTCTGGCGCCGACAAATTGGTGATCGACGTGCCAAACAACAGCCGCGACAGCAATTCATCCTGCGGTAGCGCGGGCGTACTCGCAAAACTGATATCGGGGCGCGTCGCCTGACCCGTGACGCGGATCGAGGCGCTCAGCCCGGTCGTGTCGGCATTGGCGGTCAAGTCGATCGCGGGATCGGGCGGCGAATTGCCCAAAAAGCGAATCGTCCCCCGGCTGATGTCAAACGCACGGCCCGAAAATTCGAACGTGCCCCGCACAATATCGGCGCGGCCCGCAATGACCGGCTCCTCCACACTGCCGCCAAGCTGCATCGTGGTTGACCAGCGGCTGTTCAGGCCCAGCCCCGACACCTCCAGAGCGTCGGTGGCGCGCGCGCGGATGTCGAGCCGCCAGGGCTTGGCGAGCACGCCCTCGGCGGCTTCCTCCTCGCCGGGCAGGTTGATTTCACGCACCGCCAGCCGGGGCACCGCCGATGCGGCCGCCGCCTGCCCCAACCGGTATCGGCTGGTATCAAGCTGCACATCGCCGGCAATCACGCCGCCATCGCCGTCCGACGTGATGTTGATCGGCCCGCTGACGGTCGCTCCAATGTCGTCGCGGTTGATCATCACGGCCCGCGTCGCCTGTAACGCGAGGTCGATGCCAAAGCCGTGGGCGGCAGCAAAATCGAACGCGCCGCGCCCGGTCACGCGCCCGCCCTTGCCCGCGTCGGCGGCGAAATTGTCGATCCGCAGCACCGATCCAGCAAAGCTGCCCGCCCCCGTTACATTGGTCAGCACGGTGCCCGTGCGCGCGCTTTCGATCCGCGCACCCTTTGCCCGCAGCGCGCCGGTGATGCGCGGGTCATTGGCGCGCCCGGTCACGTCCGCGCCGATCGCCACGGGGCCGGAGAGATCGAACAGCTCGATCCCGCTAAGCCGCCACAGGCTGTCCGCCGGGCCGTCATAGCGGATCTGACCAAAGATCGGGGCATTCTCCAACCGTTTCAGCAGGTCGCCTGTCCCTTGCGGCAGGAGTTGCGCCTGCGCCCGCCCGATCGTCTTGCCGCCCGATGCCATCACCGCCCGCACACCGAGCGATTCCGCCGTCAGCACACCGGCCAGCCCCAGATCAATCGGTTGCGACGCGAGCACCAGCCCCGCCCGGCTTAACCCCCGCACGGTTAGCGTCATCCGCCCGGTCGGCGCCGCGCGCCCCCCTGCCGCATAGCGCAAACTGCCCGACGCACTCCCCGACAGGCCAGCACCGGGATAAGCCAGGTCGAGCACCGACATCGGCATCCGGGCAAGCGTTGCGTCAACCGACAGCGCCTCTCCTGCTATCCGCCCACCCACCTCCGCCTCACCACCGGCAAAGGCGATCCGCACGGGGGCGAGCACCCATGCCCCGCCCGCGCGCGTGACGATGGCAGGGGCGGCGAGCGTGATGGCGCGGCGGTCAAGCGCGCCATCTGCGGTGATGCGGTAGCGGTCGGGAGTGACATCGGCGGCGCCACGCAGGGTGAAAGCACGCCCGCGGGTGCCGCTCGCCTCCGCCGTCACACGCCCTGTGCCGTTTTTCAGCGCAGCGGTCAGCGCGAACCGCCCGAGCACCAAATTGCCGCGTCGCAATCCCGTGCCGCTGGCGCGCGCATCAATCGTCGGGCCATCATCGCCGAGCAGGGCCAAGACATCCAATCGCCCCCTGCGCAGGCGCACCCCCTCCATCACCGCCGCATCATCGGCGTCGAGATGCGCTTCGACTCGCTGATCGCCGCTCGAGATCGACAGACCAATCGCGCCGCGCGCGGGGCCAACCACGTCAAGCTGCCCCTCAACCCCGCCCTCCACGATACGCAGCCGCCCGCTCGCCTGAAAGTCCGCCACGCGCAGCGACGCAACCGCAATGCTACTCGGTGCGCCGGTCGGGAGCAGCAGCTGGCCACTGGCGGCAAAGGCGCCCAATGTCGAGCCGCCCGATGCGGTTACGGCATAGCCGGCTGCCTCGGGCGCGAGCTGTGCGGCGACATCGCGCAGCCCCAGCCCATCGGCCGGGCTTGCCAGCCGCAGCGCAATCGCCGGGCGCGACAGCGCGCCGTCCAGCGCCAGCGTGAACGCGCCGTAGCGCGTCTGATCGCCGCTGCCATCGAAATGCACCACCCCGTCACGCCGCCGATAGCCCGCGCCGGTAATGCGCAACCCCGCCGAGTTGAGCGTCAGCGCGTCGAGGTGGAGCACGCCGTCGCTCCCACGGGCAATGCGCGTCGATAACTGGGGCAGGCCTTGGGCGAGCGACGCGAAAAACCCATTGTCGAATCGCGTTAACCGCGCGGTCGCCGTCCCCGTCACAGCAGCGCGACGTCCGCCGGGTTCAGGCGCAATCTGCAAGCTCGCGCCGATATCAGCGACCCCCAGCCCACGCACGGCAAGGGCCGCAATCGCGCCACGAACGTCCAACTGATAACGGCCTCCGCGCGGATCAATGCTTAGGTCGAGCACTCCTTTCGCCTTCGCGGCGCGCAGGGCTACGTCGCGCGCGGTGATGCGGCGCGCGGATACGCTGACGGTGCCGGTCGCGGCAAAATCGGCGAAAATGCCGGTAATCAGCGGGTCAGGGCCAGTCATTCGCGCGACGGACAGGCTGACGGGCACCGCAATCGCGCCGCGCCCCAGCCGCGCCAGCCCGGCGGCACGAACCCCCTCAAAACTCTCTGCCCCGCCAAAGGCAATGCGCGCCGCGCGCAGCCGATAGTCGATCGCCGCGCGGTCAAACCCGCCGTCGATCACCGCGCGCAGCTCGACATCGCGCCCACGCCAATCTCGCGCCAGCGCCGCCGGGTCGCGCAGTATCGCCCGCGCGCGCAGGTGTCGAAACGCGCTCTCGCCCAAGTCGACGCCGCCCGCTGCCTCAACCAGCAATGCCGATGACCGCAGCGTCAGCGCGCCATCGACGATACGGTTCGCAAGCGTCGCGGTGCCCGACACTGCCACTCGCTCGCCTAACAATTGCGCCGCCATCCCCCGGACGATGCCGCCCGCGCGCATGGTCCCGTCAACGGCATAGCGCCCCGCATCATTGGCGAGCGCGAGCGTAACAGCCTGTTCACCCGCCACTTCGCCCACCGCCGTGCCACGCCAGCGCGACCAGCGCCCGTCGCCGCGCACCGTCAGGCGAAACGGCTGCGCGATCCCGCTCAACCGGGCGAGCAGCCCGTCGCGCGCGGCGTTGGCGCTCAGGTCGATGTCGAACCGGTCGCGGTCGGGCACCGCGTCGAGAGTCAGCGCGATCCTGTCGCTGCCCGCGATCCGACCGTCGAGGCGGATCACCGCGCGACCATCGCGCACATCGGCCCGCGCGCTGATCCGCCCCTCACGCACGGCACCCGCCACTCCGGGCGCGACGACCAGACGCTGCACCACCAGCGACCCGACGCGAAGGTCGAAGGCGGGCAGCAGCGATGCCTTTTTCGCGCCCGGCGCCAGATCGGGCAGTCGGGCCAGCGTCGCGGTTCGAATCACAAGCCCATTGATGTCGATCCGGTTGGCGAACCAGGCCAGCGGTCGCCAGTCGAGCGTCGCGCGCGGGACCGACAGAACCAGCCCGCGCCGGTCGCGCACCTGCACCTCGCGCAGCACCGCTTTCGACCACACCGATCCCTCGATCCGCCCGACCGAGTAACGCAGGCCATTGGCCGGGCGCAACGCGCCGATTTGATCCGCGATCATCCGGTGGCCGATGCTGGTATCGATCAGCAACACGAGCGCGCCGAGCAGGGCAACCACCAGCGCCACCACGCCCAGCCCAATTCGCCAGCCCCAGCGCCAAGCCGCACGCCACCCCGCTGCCCCGCTCAAAACGCCTGCCCCAGCGAGACATAAACCGCCACGCGCGCGTCGCCCGGTTGCGGCGTAATCGGCGTGCCCACATCGATGCGGATTGGGCCAAAGCTCGAATAGTAACGAACCCCCAGCCCCGCCCCATATTCCAGACCACCAAAGCCGGGCAGTTCCGAGGTATAGATGTTGCCCGCATCGAAAAACGGCACCAGCCCGAACGGACCCAAGACCTTGATCCGCGCCTCTAGCGAAAACTCGGTCAAACTGCGCCCGCCGATCGGGTCGTTATTGGGATCGCGCGGCCCGATCGCCTGAAAGCCATAGCCGCGCACCGATGCCCCGCCGCCCGCGTAAAACCGCCGCGACGGCGCAATCGCATCACGCGGCGCGCCCAGGATCGTCCCCAGCCGAAGCCGCCCGGCCAGCACGACCCGCGCGCTTACCGCACGATAGGCGCTGGCGTCGAATTGCACCCGCGCATAGCC
>PNLG01000445.1 GCA_013822915.1 Sphingomonas sp.
TTTCCGGGGATGATCGCGGCGCTCGACGCGCTGGCGGGGCAGGGGGTGAAGATCGCGGTCGTCACCAACAAGTTCGAATCGCTGGCGGTCAAGCTGCTGGGGCTGATGGACCTGCTAGACCGGTTTGAGACCGTGATCGGTGGCGACACGCTGGGGCCGGGCAATGCCAAGCCGTCGCCTGCGCCGATCACCGAAATGATCGCGCGGTGCGGTGGCGGGCGCGCGGCCTTTGTCGGCGATTCCATCTATGACATGGGCGCGGCAAAAGCGGCTGGGATACCCGCGATTGCGGTCAGCTTCGGCTTTTTGCTGGGGCCAGTCGAGGAACTGGGCGCGGATGCGGTGATCGACCATTTCGACGCATTGCTGCCGACGCTTGCCGGGTTGGCCGGGCGGGTTTGATCCCGCCCGACAGGCTTAGCGTGACGGCGCCAGCTTGGTATTCAGCACCCATCCAATATTGTCGTTCTCATCGGCGACTTCCCACCACAACCCGTTTTTATTGCCCGTGGGGTAAAGGATCGCGCCCGCGGGCAGCGTGCGGATGACCTTCGCCGTGCCGACGCTGCTGGCGCGGAGCTGAACCGGCGCTTGCGCGGTATAGGTTTTGACGGGCGCCGCCTCGGCAGTTGCGGTGTCGCCGGGCTGCACCAGGCCGAGTTCGTTGACCATTTTGCTATAGGCCTGAATGAACGACAGGGTGACGATCCGCCCGATATCGGTATTTTCATAACCGCCGCCAATGCCGCCCACACCGACACCGCCTGCGCCAAACAGCCCGCCGACTGCGAAGCCGGTGTCCTTTTTCGCGGCATAGCCTTCGGTCACCGCAAGTGTCTCTGTGGTCCGCACATTCGTGATCGACAGGACCGTATTCGCTTCAAGCTTTTTGGTGCGGATGCCGCCGAGCAACCCGCCAAACGGGCCACCGACGACCGCGCCGACCGCACCCGCCGCCCCGCTTCCGCTGACATTGGCGTTTGCGCCCTGAATTTCGGCAATCAGGACGTAATCGGCGGCCTTGATCTGGCCCTGGCCGACGTTGGAGCGGCGTTGCAGCCCCAAATCGTTGCCGATGTCGCGCTCCTGCTGCGCGGCGCTGAGGCCCGCGCCGCGATCAACCAGATTGAAGCAGCCCGACCGCTGAACCAAAACCTTCAGCAACTTTGACGGGGGGGCGAGGTTGTTCTGGGTCCAGGGCAGCGGATCATCGCCATCGCGGATCGAAATTGTCCCAAGCTTGCGGGCGCAGCGCGGCACGTCATTGGCAAGCTGCTCCTGCAGTTTTTGCCCGCTCGACGGCTTGGCAAGCTTTTGCGCGGACGCTGCGGCGGGCGTCATCGCGATTAGCGCGGCGGTGGCAACCAACAAGGATTTCATCATTCCGACCCCCCAAAATTCGATCGCATTGCCCATATCGCAAAGCGCGCGCTGTGTGAACGGGCAAGCGCCACCGGGCTGCAATCCGCTTGGGCTTTGTCGGCACGGGTTCGTCCTGCTATGCGCTCGCTCGAAAGCGCTATTCCGCCCTGACCAGAGAAGCATGTGACCCCCCTCGACCGTATTCGCAATTTTTCCATCATTGCCCATATCGACCATGGCAAATCGACGCTTGCCGACCGGCTGATCCAGACGACCGGCGGGCTGACCGCGCGCGAAATGTCCGAGCAGGTGCTCGACAATATGGACATCGAAAAGGAACGCGGCATCACGATCAAGGCACAGACTGTGCGCCTGCAGTATCGCGCGCGCGACGGGCTGGAATATACGCTCAACCTCATGGACACGCCGGGCCATGTCGATTTCGCCTATGAGGTCAGCCGCAGTCTGGCGGCGTGCGAGGGGGCGTTGCTGGTGGTGGATGCAGCCCAAGGGGTAGAGGCGCAGACGCTCGCCAATGTCTATCAATCGATCGAGCATGACCATGAAATCGTGCCCGTTATCAACAAGATCGACCTGCCCGCCGCCGAACCCGAAAAGGTGCGCGCCGAGATTGAGGAAGTGATCGGGCTCGATGCGTCAAATGCTGTGATGACCAGCGCAAAGTCGGGCATTGGCATTGACGATGTGCTGGAAGCGATTGTCACCCGCATCCCTGCACCCTCGGGCGACGCCGATGCACCGCTAAAGGCAATGCTGGTCGATAGCTGGTATGACCCCTATCTCGGCGTGGTCATTCTGGTGCGGGTGATGGCGGGGACGCTCAAAAAAGGGCAGCAGATCAGCTTCATGCAGGCGGGCACGACCCATTTGGTCGATCGCGTCGGCTGTTTCCGGCCCAAGATCGAGCAGCTGACCGAGCTGGGCGTCGGCGAAATCGGCTTCATCACGGCGCAGATCAAGGAAATTGCGCAAACCCGCGTGGGCGATACCATCACCGATACCAAGCGCCCCGCCGCCGATCCATTGCCCGGGTTCAAGGAAGTGCAGCCGGTGGTGTTTTGCGGGCTGTTCCCGGTTGATGCCAATGATTTTGAGAAATTGCGCGACTCAATCGGCAAGCTGCGGCTGAACGACGCGAGTTTCAGCTTTGAGATGGAGACATCGGCGGCGCTGGGCTTTGGCTTTCGCTGCGGATTTCTGGGGCTTTTGCATCTGGAGATTATCCAGGAGCGGCTGACGCGCGAATATGATCTTGACCTGATCACCACCGCGCCGTCGGTCGTTTATCAGATCGAGCTGACGCATTCCAAAGAGATGGCGGGCGGCGGCCATATCGAACTCCACAACCCCGCCGACATGCCCGATCCCAACCGGATCGAAAGCATCGCCGAGCCATGGATCGAAGCGGTCATTTATTGCCCCGACGAATATCTGGGGTCGATCCTGAAATTGTGTCAGGACCGGCGGGGCATTCAACAAAACCTCACCTATGTCGGCGGGCGCGCGCAGGCGACCTATGAACTGCCGCTCAACGAAGTCGTGTTCGACTTTTACGACCGGCTCAAAAGTATTTCGCGCGGCTATGCAAGCTTTGACTATCACCAGATTGGCTATCGCGAGGGTGATCTGGTCAAGATGAGCATCCTCGTCAATAACGAGCCGGTCGATGCG
Source organism: Sphingomonas sp. (assembly GCA_013822915.1). Taxonomy (GTDB): domain Bacteria; phylum Pseudomonadota; class Alphaproteobacteria; order Sphingomonadales; family Sphingomonadaceae; genus Sphingomonas. Next base: position 3,055 of record PNLG01000445.1, read on the forward strand.
CTCAGCATGATCGTCCACCGCTCGACCGCCGAGACGCGCGGGCGCGGCATGTGCGAGCGGCTCAAAGACCTGATCCCCCGCCACCTCTTCAAAATCCCGATCCAGGCGGCAATCGGCGGCAAGGTGATCGCGCGCGAGACGATCGCGGCGTTGCGCAAAGACGTGACCGCCAAATGCTATGGCGGCGACGCGAGCCGCAAACGCAAACTGCTCGACAAGCAAAAAGAGGGCAAGAAGCGGATGCGCGAATATGGCAGCGTCAGCATCCCGCAAGAGGCGTTTATTGCCGCGCTGCGGATGGGGGATGAGGGTTAGGGGGTCACGCCCAGCCGTTTCAGCCCATCCTTTGCGTGCTGGAGCGAGGGCTCCAGCCGCAATGCCTTGCGATAGAGTTCGATCGCGGTTTGCCGGTTGGCAGTGACGCCACCACCATATTCATACCGGACCGCAAGGTTGGAGCATCCCTGCGAGTTGTTTCCGTCGCATGCGCGCCGATACAGTCGTACCGCCTCGGCCAAGTTTATTGATACACCTTTGCCGAATTCGTTCATAAAGCCCTGATTGGTGCAGGCAGCAAAATAGTTGCTGACGCAACCTTTAGTAAAGAACTGCACGGCTAGCACCAAATTGATCGGGACGCCTTTTCCGTTTTGGTTCATCAGGCCGAGATTGTTACAACCGCGCGCATCATTCCTATCGCATGCTCGTTGATATTGCCATGCTGCTAGCGACAGATTGATCGGTATACCTCGTCCAAATTCATTCATATAGCCACTATTTGTGCAAGCAGTTGCGTAGCCGCCGTCACATGCCTTGGCGTAAAGCTGCGCCGCGGCGGCTGTGTTGACGGCCACGCCCCGACCGAATTCGTTCATATTGCCTAGATTATTGCACGCACGGGCAACGCCACCATCACAGCCGCGTTGGTAGAGTTGCACCGATGTCGCGAGATTGATGGGGAGTCCCTGTCCTACCTCGCTGAGGTAACCAAGGTTTGTGCAGCCCACGGCATCTCGACCATCGCACCCCTGCCGATAAAGCTGAGCCGCACGGGTCAGGTCAACTGGGCCACCCTTCCCGAATTCAGTGAGCACACCAAGGTTGGTGCACCCTTCGGCACTTCCGCCGTCGCATCCCTGCTTATAGAGTTGCGCCGATCTTGCGATGTCTGCGGGGACGCCTTGGCCCGTTTCGTATAAGAGCCCGAGATTGGTACACGCTGCTGTGCTTCCGCCATCACACCCTTGCTTGTAAAGCTGCGCCGCGCGGGGCTGGTCCTTCAACACGCCGCGCCCCTGATCATATAATGTGCCTAGATTGGAGCACCCGGTTGGCCAGCCGGTGTCGCAGGCCTGTTTGTAGAGTTGTGCCGCCCGCGGCAAGTTAACCGGGACGCTGCCGCCAATTTCAAACAGTACGCCGACAAGGTTGCAGGCCCGCGCCTTTCCGGCATTGCAGGCTTGTGTCCCAAGGCGAAATGCATCCGCGTTGTTTTTGGCGTTGTACGCTGCGACCGCACGGTTGAGCGCGTCATCGGCGCTCACTGGCGGTATCGGTGCGGTAGGCACAACGATACGCGGAGGCGGGAGCGGCGCGGAAACGGATTCGGTCGGTCGCGGGCGTCGCACGATGGGCGGGGGCGCCTCTGCAGGCGGTGCGACCGATGCGGCTAGCCGCACTAAAATAGCGCGCGCGTCCCGCACCCGCGGACTCGCCGGGCATAGCTTGATGAAGCGGCGGTATCCGTCAGCTGCGCCACGATCAACGGCGGCTTGCCACTCGAGCTTGCACTTGATCGATTCGGCGGCCCGCGCGCCCTGTGGCATAAAAGACGACGTTACGGCGGCCGTCAGGACGAGCAAAATCAGCCGATCACTGCGCATGGCAATACCTCCACTTGGGTGTCGGGATAAATAATGGCCATTCGTCGTTCGCCCGACGCATCACCTGAAGCTGGGGGGATGAGCTTGAGCGTCAGCCCCTTGGCCACCAAGCGATCATTGCGCGATCGGCTGGCATTGATCGGGTAACGCTCTCGTGCGTCGGTGCTTTGAGCGATCAGCGTGCTGCCGTCGATGGAAAATGTAAACGGGTCGTCGCAGTGGCCGTAAACCGCCCAGGGATGAGCAGTGATCCAGCTTTCCGCAGCAAAGCGGGGCTTGGGTGGAACATCGGCGGCGGTGGCCTCGTTTCCGGTCGCTTGCGCCTGTTGATTTGCGAGATCGGGTTCCGCCGGTGGGAAAACCATGAAATAGCCGACCATCAGCACAAATAGCGCCGCGATGGCTCCCGCGATCCATGCGCCGATCCGCGCGACACGGCCGAGCCCGGCACGGACCTGCTTGACGCGGGCGGCCCTTGCCTCGCGCCGTTCGTGCTCCTTTTTGCTATGCGTCAGCCCCTTGTCGAGCCGCATGCTGAGTGCGGCAAGCGCGGTCCGTTTTTCGTCATGCGCCGTCACCTCGGCGGCGAGCGCCGCGCGATGCGTC
>PNLG01000341.1 GCA_013822915.1 Sphingomonas sp.
CCTGGATCAAGGCTTATGAGGACAGGAATGTGCGTATCGGCCTCGCGCATGGGCTGTCGGGTCGCGCTCAGATTGGCAAGGGGATGTGGGCCGCGCCTGACCGCATGGCCGACATGATGGAGCAAAAGATCGGCCACCCGATGAGCGGCGCGAACACCGCCTGGGTGCCATCGCCCACCGCCGCCACGCTGCATGCGATGCATTATCATCAGGTCGATGTGTTTGCCCGGCAACGCGAGATTGCGGGGGAGGCGATTCCCGCGCTCGACGGCTTGCTCTCGGTGCCGTTTGCGGGGGGGCGCAACTGGAGCGCGGCCGAAGTGGCGCGCGAACTCGACAATAATGTGCAGGGGATATTGGGCTATGTCGTGCGCTGGATCGACCAGGGTATTGGCTGTTCAAAAGTGCCCGACATCAATGATATCGGCCTGATGGAGGACCGCGCGACGCTGCGTATTTCGTCGCAACATATCGCTAACTGGCTGCTCCACGGTGTTGCCACGCCCGCCGATGTCGATGCCGCGTTCGAGCGGATGGCGGCAAAGGTTGACGCGCAAAATGCGGGCGATCCGCCCTATCGGCCGATGGCGGGCAATGCCGACAGTATCGCGCTTGCCGCGGCCCGTGCGCTGGTGTTTGAGGGCGTGGCCCAGCCCAGCGGCTATACCGAACCGTTGCTTCACGCTTACCGTGCGCGGGCGAAGGCTGCGCACGCCTGACGCCGCGTTACGAGGGGCAGCGCGGGTCGCCGGGGCAATCGGGCAGGCGGGCGAGCGTCGCCGCGTCGGGTTCGATGCTCCCCGTCCCGCGCTTGCTGCCATTGGGGCCAGTGCCCGCAATCACCAGTGATCCGTCATTGGCGATGCGCAGCGTGGTGGAGCAGGCAAGCGACATCGGCTTTACTTCGCTGCACGCCAGCCAGATTTGCGGGCGGCCCGCTGCACTGACGCGGACTTTGCGGCGCTCCAGATCCCAGGCGAAGACGCGCCCCGCCGGATTGCCAAGCTTTGCCGTATCGCCGAACAGAAACGCCCGGTCAGCGCGGAACAGCGGTTTGTCCTCCGCGTCATAGGTGACGACCTTCGCCCCGTTGAACGCCACAAGCTGGTCCGGGCCGCCCGCAAACTCAACGACGGTCAACGCAAAGGCCTGCGCCATTGCGGCGGCGGGCGCGGCAAGTGCCAGCAAAGTCAGTATGCGGTGCGTTCCCCAAGCCATTTTTTGTCCCCTCGACGATCCCGATGCTTTTCCATACGCTATTGCTGGACGCCACGGCAAGGTTGGCGACCAGGGGGCGCGATGATCGAAGATGTAGCCAATCTGATGATGGATGATGATCCACCATCGACTCCGCAAGAGCGTGAAGCCGCGCGCGATGCCTGGCACACGCGCATCACCATCGGCGCGGCGGGGTTTTTCCTCGCGGTCATGCTGGCGGCGATCAATGCGATTGCGGCGCTGCGCGGCTCGACCATCGTGGTCCAGCCGCCCGAGCAAGTCTTGCTCTATCGCGATGGCGAGGGCGAGAACGCGGTGCTGACGATGGCGGTGCGCCTTGCCATGATCAATGCCGCCAATGCCGAACAGGGCGATGTGTTGATGGAGGCATCAATGACGCCGGTGGTCGGCGGCCCATCCTTTAAGTTCACGGGCATCGTCAAACCCGTGTTCACCAATGATCCGCAAGCGGCGAGCAAGTGTGACATCGGTGCGCGCTGCATCGCGCTGCCCGGATTGCTGGCGATTGAGCAGGGCGACGAGATTATCGACGTGCCGGGGGGTTCGGTTCGCTCGCCCTATCTCACCTATCCCATCACCGACTGGAATTGCGAGGGCGATGCGAAGGCATGCGCAAAATTTGCCAATTTCGATGGGGCAGTGGCGGCGCTTGGCGGTCAGCCCAGCGGTATTACGGTCGCGGTCCGCTATTTCAGCGACGGCAAACGGCGGATCAATTGCGCGGGCCGCGCGATTGACCAGACCTATATCCGCAAAACGGGTTGGATGACGGTGCGGTGCCAACAGGTCGGCGTGACCGGCGCGCCGTGGTTCTGACCGCGCTCGGCCTATCGACGCGCGAACAGCGCCAGCGGGCGCAGCGTCACGCGAAACTGCACACCGCGATCCTGAAGGTCCACGCTGCCTGCCGGGCGTGCCTCAAGGATCGCATATGCATAGGTTAGCCGCGCGGTCAGCGCGGGTGTCGGCGTCCAGCTCACGCTGCCGCCAACGCTCGCCAATGCGCCGGGTTGCGGCTGCGGGTCGATCGCGTTGCGCAGGAACGCGCCATCGGCGAATATAGCGAGTCCTATATCACCCGGCGTAAAACCGCGCGCGCCCGGTCGGTGACCGAACAGCGGAACCGGGCGGTAAAGCTCCACCGAACCGATGATACCGCGATCGACCAGCGCGAGCGTCTCGCGATACCCGCGCACGGTAAACTCGCCGCCCGCCGCCAGCCGCTCGCCCGAATAAAGCAGCCCGTCGGCCCATTGCCCGGTCAGCCGCATCCGCAGCTCAAGCCCCCGTGCGCTCAGCCGGTTGGCATGGCTGGCTTGGAACAGCACGGCGCGGAAATTGGGGCTTGGCACGCGGCGGAGCAGTTCGGCCGCGTCATCGACATTGGTTGGCACGATCCGCGATCCGGCCAGCCCCTGCGTCAGCGTCAGCGACAGCGCCGAAACCTGCGAAATCCCGCGCTCGACCCAATCCGCGACGAGGCGCAGCGCGGTATAGTCCGACCGGCCATTGACGGTGCCGGGCGCAAAGGAAAAGGGTTGGCCGAGCAGGAACGTCTGTGTCTCGCGGTGCGCCACCCTCAGCCCGACCGTCACGGTGCGGGCCGCCCGCCAACCACCGCCGTCGCGCGGGATCAGCGGCCGGGCGATCAATGTCCGGGTAATGCCGCCTTCGACATTCCAGTCGCGTGCGCTGATATCGAGCGGGAGGAGCGGGCGATCGACCACCGACGCCAGATTATAGCTGCCGCGGATCAGCGCCGTAGTGCGGGGCCCGAACACGGGCGCCTGATAACTTGCCAGCAGATCGGGCTGGCCCGCGGTGACGCCGAATTCGACGCTGCCCAGATCACCAGGCGCGATGAGATTGCGGATCGACCCGCCGACACCGCTGCGCAGGCCGCCGACCGCGGGCGACCGGCTGTTTGCGACATTGGCATAAAGGTCGAACCGGGGCGCGGCATCGACGCTGAGCGCCAGCGTCGCCTCACCCGGAAGCGTACCAGGGCGCAGATCGGCGCGCACAGTGGAGATGGCGGGGTTTTCGGCGAGCAGGCGGAAATCGCGCTCCACCGCGATGGCATTGAGCGGAACAGCCGCCGCCGCCGCCATCCGGCGCAGCACATAGCGGTGCGACAGCCCCTGCGCGCCGCCTGCGCCCCACCGCACGCTGATCGCGGGGGCGTCGGTCGTCGCGGCGAGGCGACCGAGGATCAACTCCAGCCGCAGCACGCCGCCGTCAGTCACTTCGCCACCAACAATGCGCACGCCTGAATTGATGTTGCCGTTGCGGACCAGCGCCAGATTGATGAGCTGGATCAGCGCGACCGTGCGGTCGAGCGGCTGGCGCGCGCCGATAAGGCCGTTGCGAACAAATTGCTGACGCACCCAGCTCGCGTCAAAGCCGGTGGCTGGCGGCGGATCGAGCGTCAGTTGCGTGGCTGCATCGGCGACGGCGCGCCACTGGGTGGCAATCGGGGCGGCGGCCGCAGCCTCCACCACCACATCGGCAAAGCGCACCGCGACATCGGGGGGCGTGGGCGTCGGGGTTGGCGCTGGTGCCGGGGCGAGCGGCGGCTCGGGCGCGGCGTATCCGGGAAACGGCAGGGGCGGCGCACCCGGCCCGGTGCGCGGTTGGGCCGGCCCCGGCTGATCCTGTGCGGTGGCGGGCATGGCCGCGAGCATGATCGGCAGGGTCGATATCGCGACCAGATGAGCGCGTGTCACTGACGACACAGCCGCCAGGGAGAAGGGGCAGTGGCAGCCGCAATCGTCGCCGCGCGCTCCCGCCCCGGCGCGGCCGTTCCCGCATAAGGGCCAATCGCGCGAAGATTGAGCCGGTTGGTGCCGCCGCGCGCGCCCGAACATTGGCCGCGCAGCACCGACGACGCATCAAGGAACGACAGGTCGATCGCTTCAGCCCCCGTCGATAGATCGCCAACCTGACTATCGACCAGCAGCGACCCATCGACCGACAGCAAGTTCAGCCGGTCCGCCGAACGGATGAAAAAGTCCGACTGGAGCAGTACATCCGCGCCAAAGGATTGGCCGAGCGCGGTAATCTGGCCACCATCCGACAGGATCAGGAACGGGCTGGCAATAGTGATGATGCCGCCAGTGCCCGGCCCTGACGATGTGGTGATAACCCCCGAACTGGCCGCCCCGCGCAGCACCAGCGTGCCCGTTCGCGGGAGGAGCAGCGTGATATCGCCCGCCGCGCCCGTCAGCGAATCGGTAGAAATGCCAGCGCCGTCAAGCAGTTCGATCCGGCTTGCATCAATCACGATGCTCCCAGCATTGCCGAGCACTGACTGAGTGTTTTCGCTGCGGATCACCGATCCGCTCGCGCTGAGCGTGCCGGTCGTCAGCAGGATTGCGCCGGCCTGATCGGCGTTGAACGACGTGGTGTCGATCTGCGCCCCATTGCGCAGCGTGATTGCATCCGCCGCAATCGTGATCGATCCCGACACGCCGGGCAGGAATCCGTTGCTCGAGGTAATCTGACCCCCGTCCAGTTCGACCGATCGGGCGTTAATGGCGATTGCGCCCGCATTACCGCCGCCAAACACGTCGGTGCGGATCCCGGGGGTGCGCGCGGGGCCAAGGAACAGGCGGCTCGCATCAATCGTGATGGTGCCCGCGTCGCCGGTCGCGCCTTCGCCCTCTTGCGACGAGCTGATCTGGCCGTTGCCGGTGATTGAAATATCGGGGGCCACCCCATTGCGGGCGCCAATGATGATGTCGCCCGCGCGCCCGCCGCCCGATGTTTCGGACGCGATGCGCGCGCCGGTTTGCAGCGTGATGGAGCGCGCGGCGATCTGGATCAGTCCGGCAACGCCTGACCCCGCCGTTGAGGAGGTAATCGCACCGCCATTGCGGATGTCGAGCGTGTTGGCGTCCACATCGACCAGCCCCGCTGCGCCCGTGCCGCCCAGTGCTGTGCTGTTGATCGTGCCGCCGTCGATCAACAGCATGTCCGCCTCGATCACGACCGCGCCGGCATCGCCCGACCCTTGGGTAACCGAGGAAATTTCGCTGCCCGACTCCACCCGGATTGACCGTGCCGTTGCAATCACCGCGCCCGCGCCGCCGCTGGTCGCGCCGATCGCATCCGCCTCAATCCGCGCGCCGTTGCGCAGCGAAATCGTGTCGGCGGTAATCTCGACCACACCGCCCAGGCCCGAGCCCGCATTGGAAGAGGAAATCCGCGCGCCATTGGTCAGATCGACTGCCGACGCCATCACGCCGATCCGCCCCGCGCTGCCGGTGGCGCCCGGCTCTGCCTCTGCTGCGATG
>PNLG01000220.1 GCA_013822915.1 Sphingomonas sp.
CTGGATGTGTTGGAGTTGTTTGCGTTCCTTTATCCCGCGCGGTTTATGGTGCCGACGGCAAAGGGGCTGGCGGCGGCAACCGGGCTGGTGCCGCCGCAGCGCGACGCGGATGTGGCGGTTTTCTTGCGCGCCGCGACCGAGCGGCTGCTGGCGGCAGCAACCGGCGATTGGCCCGAGCGCGAGGGGGCGTGGACCTCGCTTCAGTCGCTTGCCCGAATGCGCTGGCCATGGGCGCCGCTGCTCACCGGGCGGATCGCCAAGCCGGACAAGGGCGAGGCGTTTTTGTTCAACCGCCTCCCCGAATGGAGCGAAGCGCCCCCGCGCCCCGCGCCCCGCACGGTGACGCTTGACGCAGAGGATGCGCGCGCGCGGCTCGCGACACTGACCGGGGCAGCGGCGGAGCAGCGCGCCGGTCAGCGCGCCTTTGCCGATGCCGCGTGCGCCGCCTTTGCCCCGCGTGAGCGGCGTGACGCGCCGCAGCTCGTGCTGGCGGAGGCCGGGACCGGAATTGGCAAGACGCTGGGCTATCTTGCGCCCGCCTCGCTCTGGGCCGAACGCGCGGGCGGCGCGGTGTGGGTGTCGACCTTTACCAAGACGCTGCAACGCCAGTTGGCGCAGGAGACGCAGCGCCTCTTCCCCGACCCCGCCGTGCGCCGGGCCAAGGTGGTGACGCGCAAGGGGCGGGAAAACTATGCCTGCCTGCTCAATCTGGAGGATGCGCTGCAGGGCGGCTTTGCGGGGCGCGCCGCGATAATGGCGCAGTTGGTCGCGCGCTGGGCGGCCTATAGTGCCGATGGCGACATGGTGGGCGGCGATTTGCCCGGCTGGCTCCCCACACTGTTCCGGCGCACCGGGGCAACCGCGCTGACCGACCGGCGGGGCGAGTGCGTCTATGCCGGGTGCCCGCATTACCGCAAATGCTTCATCGAACGCGCCGCGCGCGCGTCCGCCGGTGCCGATATCGTCATTGCCAACCACGCGCTGGTGATGGTCAACGCCGCGCGCGGCCGCGAAGTCGCCAGTCGGCCGACACGCTATGTCTTTGACGAGGGGCATCACCTGTTTGAGGCGGCGGACGCTATGTTCGGCGTCGCGCTGACGGGGGCGGAGACGATTGAGCTGCGGCGATGGGTGATGGGGCCAGAGGCGAATGCGCGCGGGCGCCGCCGGGGACTGGCAGCGCGGCTGTCCGACGTCGCAAGCTATGACGCGGCGGGTGCCGAGGCGATCAACGCGGCGGGCCGCGCGGCGATGGCTTTGCCCGGCGAAGGCTGGCTGCAGCGGATTGGCGAGGGTGCCCCCTTTGGCCCGGTGGAGGGTTTGCTCGCCGCAGTGCGCGGGCTGGTTTACGCCCGCGGTGCCGCCAAGGACGGGGGGCGCGACGATGCCGGCTATGGGCTGGAGACCGACCTTGCCGAACCTGACGCGGCGCTGATCGAGGCGGCGGGACCGGCAGCGGTGGCGCTGGCCGCGTTGCATCAGCCGCTGGTCGCGCTCGGGCGGCGGCTGGAGGCGGTGCTGGAGGAGGGGCCGGACTGGATGGATGGCCCGGCGCGCGCGCGCATCGAGGGGGCGGTCGGCTCGCTAGGCTGGCGGGTGGAGACAGTCGCGGCGTGGTTGGCGCTGGTCGAACGCATCGGCGCGCCCGCCGATCCCGATTTCGTCGACTGGCTCGCGGTCGACCGGGTGGAGGGGCGCGAATATGACATTGGCCTCCACCGCCGCTGGCTCGACCCGACCCGCCCCTTCGCCGACATCGTGCTAAGGCCCGCGCACGGCGCGCTGGTGACGTCGGCGACACTGACGGCTGGCGGCGGCTGGGACGTGGCCGAGGCGCGCAGCGGGGCGGTTCACCTGCCCGCGCCGCCCCTGAATTTCGAAGCGATCAGCCCGTTTGACTATGCACAGGCCGCCCAAGTGATGATCGTCACCGATGTAAAGCGCGGCGATACCGCAGCGCTCGCCAATGCCTATGCCCGCCTGATTGTGGCGGCGGGCGGCGGCACGCTCGGGCTGTTCACCGCGATCCGGCGGCTCCGCGCCGTCCATGCGCGGATTGCCGACCGGCTCGCGCGCGAGGGGCTGGCGCTGCACGCGCAGCATGTCGACCCGATCGACACCGGCACGCTGGTCGATATTTTCCGCGATGATGCCGGTGCGTCGCTGCTCGGCACTGACGCTTTGCGTGACGGGGTGGACGTGCCGGGCCGGTCGCTGCGGCTGGTGGTGCTGGAGGGGGTGCCCTGGGCCAAGCCGAGTGTGCTCCATGCGGCGCGGCGGCTGGCGGGTGGGGGCGCTGCTTATGATGACCGGATCGTGCGCGCGCGGCTGGCGCAGGCGTTCGGGCGGCTGATTCGTCGCGCCGATGATCGCGGTGATTTCGTTCTGTTATCAGCGGCGATGCCCTCGCGGTTGCTCAGTGCCTTTCCCGAGGGGGTGCCGATTGCGCGGATTACGCTCGACGAAGCGGTCTTGCGGGTGCAATCGCGACTTTCCTCCGTCAACCCCTTGGGGCATGACACCTCAGCCACGGCATAGAGAGAGGTGATGAAGAAGCTGACCCTGATGCGCCACGCCAAATCGGGCTATGGCGACCGTGCCGAACGCGATTTCGACCGCGTGCTGAACGCGCGGGGCGAGCGCGCGGCGCTTGCCATCGGGCGCGGAATGCGGCGCGAGCGGGCGCAGTTCGACCGGGTCATTGCCTCTGACGCGGCGCGCGTGATCGGCACCGTGGCGATGGTCGAGCGCGGGTTCGGCACCCCGCTTGGCACGGTGTGGGACCGTCGGCTCTACCTGGCGACGGCGCAGGCGTTGCTCGACATCATCCACGCTCAACCTGCGATTGTCGATCATCTGCTGCTGGTCGGGCATAATCCTGGGCTGGAGGATCTGGTGCTGATGCTGGTCCCCGAATCGGCGGACGATGCGATTCGCGCGGCGATCTACGAAAAACTCCCGACCGGCAGTGTGGTCGAGTTGGTGGTGGAGGTCGACGACTGGGCCGCAGTGACGACCGCGCGGCTGCTCCGCTTCACTCGACCGGTTGATCTGGACCCCGAACTCGCGCCCGACACGGAAGGGGATTAGCCCCCCATTTTGTCGCGCAGCGCGGCCAGCGCGCCAAACGGCCCGACGCTCTCCTCGCTCACCACGCCGGCGGCGGCAAGGGCGGCAGCGGCAGCGGGGCTGCGCGGAAACGGATCGAGTGCGAGCGCCATCGTTTCGGCAACGGCTTCGCCCAGGTCGATCGTTGGGCCATTATAGCTTATCGTGTCGAGCGCGTCGGCGGCGAGCTCGATTTCGTCGGCTGCGCTTGCCAGCGCTTCGGCGGCGACAAAACGCACCGCGATCGGCTCGTCAACGGCTGTGGCGACGCTCTCATCGGTTACGACACAGGCCTGGACGACGCGCGCGCGCACTCGTCCGTCGGCAACGATGCCGGTCGCGTCGCGCCACACGCGTAGCGCCGCCGAAAGTTCCTCGACCGCGCGCAAGCCGAAGCGGGCGGCGAGCGCGACGCATTCTTCGGCGGTTGCGACGATGCTGACGGTGCGGTACGCAGACCCAATCGTATCAATGCGTTCGGGGCGGGCGCATTCATTTGCGGTCATGGCAATGCTCCATCGAGCAGTGCCGCAATCTCCTGCTCGGCCAGCGCGTGCGCAAGTGCGCCCAGCCGCGCCGTAACCTGCCCGGCCGCCGCCTCGCCCGGATTAACACCACGATAGAGGTTGCGCATCAACGCCACGCGCAGATCACCCGCCGCCAGCCCGTTGCGATAGGCGCCGATCCGTCCGCCGAGCATGCTGACCATATGCCCGACCGATTTGCCGATGCCGACATCGCCGACGCCGCTCTGACGGAGTTGGGCGTCCATGTCGGTGATGAACATTTCGGTTAGCGCAACCGAGGGGGCGGCACCGCGCGGATCATCCTCCAGCCGGATAAGCACCAGCGACAGCACCGCCATAATCATGTCGAGGCGGCCATCCATCGTATCGGCAACCCCACCCGCCAGATACCAATGCGGTTCGCGGCCGCGGGCGACAATCGCGGTATAAAGCCCGTCGATTGCGGGGCTATTGGCGGTGTGGCGGGCATGCCACCCGTGCCAGAATCGTTTCATCCCATGCTGCCTTGTTTGCGCCTCGTGCCCGGCATATTGAGAGTGGATAGGGCGGATGCAATGCGCCATGGCGATTTGCGCCGGTTTTGGAGGAATGGAATGCGAGTGGTTTTGGCGCGGATGGCCCTGATCATGGCTTTGGGCGCGGTCGCGCTCACCACCGCGTGTGCGCCGCTTCGCGGGCATCAGGGGTATGTGATCGACGTTGATCTGGTCAATTCGGTGCAGCCCGGCGTCGATAATCGTCAATCGGTGGCGCAGGTGCTGGGCAAGCCGAGCTTCACCAGCCAGTTTAACGAGGGCGAGTGGTTTTATGTGTCCCGCGACACCCGCTATTACGCATATAACTCGCCCAAGCCGAGCCAGCAGACGGTCTTGCGCATCCGGTTTGACGATAAGGGCGTGGTGAGCGCGGTTGACCGCACTGGCATCGACGAAGTGGCGTCGATCCGCCCCTATGGCAAAATCACGCCGACGCTTGGCCGCAAGCGCAGTTTCTTCCGCGATCTGTTTGGCAATATCGGCGCGGTCGGCGCGGGCGGAGCACCGGGCGGCGGTTCCGGAGGTGGCGGCGGCGGAGGTGGCGGCGGTCGCCCATAAGGCACGCTGCGCGTTGTTACATTTTGCGACAACGTTTTCACTAAGCTGACCAACGCATTCCCGTGCCGTTCAGGCCGACTCGGCCATATCCGTCCTCGACAGCGACACACAGGTCGTTGCCACGACTGACGATGGGAGTATCGGATATGAAAAAGTTGATCCTTTTTGGGCTGCTGGCAGCGTCCGTGGCACCCGTTGCCGCAAGCGCCCAGTCGCAAGCCGAAGTGCGCCGCAGCCAGCGCGAGGTGCGCGAAGAGCGTTTCGAACTGGAACAGGCATATCGTTCGGGCGACCCGCGCCGCATCCGGCGTGAGCGTGACGACTTACGCGACGCCAAACAGGAACTGCGCGAGGATGTGCGCGACCGTAACCGTGCTTGGGGGCGTGATGATTGGCGCGCCTATCGTGCCGGGCATCCCGCCCTTTATGCCCGCGGCGGCTGGGGTGCGCCGTTTCGCTATACCGCGTTTCGCCCCGGAATTCGGATCGCGCCAGTTTACTACGGACCACGTTATGTGATTGTCGATCCATGGCGGTACCGCCTGCCGCCGGTGCGCGGGTATCAGCAATGGGTGCGGCATTATGACGATGTCGTCCTTGTCGACACCCGGCGCGGGCTGGTGGTGGATGTCTATCGCGGCTTTTGGCGCTGAGCCGATTGGCGGGCGATCGAGTGGCCGGTCCGGGGGCGAACCCCTCCGGGCCGGTCGTGCGTCGTCCTGACTGTTTCAGTCGCACTGAAACATTTGCCGTACCAGCCCGCTCCGCCTCCCGGCCGCCGACAGCGTATC
>PNLG01000261.1 GCA_013822915.1 Sphingomonas sp.
GGATATTGGGGCACGCCCACCGCGCTTGCCCAGCACTATCGCGGCGGGGAACCATTGCCCGGTCCGCATGCGCGCATCGCCCCGCCTGCGCCGAGCTTTGACGCAGCGCCGCTGATCGCCGCCGCGCCCGCCCTGCCCCCACCGACGCCAGCCGCGGTGATTCAACCCGCCTATGCCACCGCCAGCATCGCACGCGCCGCACCGCCGCCGCGCACCGACAATCTGCCCGACAGCCCGGTGCTCGACAAATGGAAGGACAGCGGCAAAGCTTTGCGCTGAGCCCCTCGCCCCTTACTCCGCCTTGCCCAGATATTTTTCGAACCAGCCAATGGTGCGCTTTTGAAGGTCGACCGCGTTGGCGGGGCTGCGAATGCCATGCCCTTCCTCGGCATAGATGACGAGGCTGGTCGCCACGCCCTGATCCTTTAGCGCGTGCCAATATTCGACCGACTGGGTCGGCGGGACTTCGATGTCGCGTTCACCGACATAAATGAAGGTCGGCGTTTTCGCGTTCTTCATATGATAAATCGCTGACGGCTTTTCATAAGCCTCATAATCTTCATACAAGGTCTTGCCGAAAAAGGGCAGCATCCATTGGTCAATGCCGTTGGTGCCATAATAGCTGACCCAGTTTGAAAGGCCCGCGCCCGCGACAATCGCCTTGAACCGGTTGGTCTGGGTGTTTGCCCACATCGACATGAAGCCGCCATAGCTGCCGCCCATCAGCCCGAGCCGCGCACCATCGACCGGCGCCACTTTTTCCACCGCGTCAATGCCGGTCAGGATATCGCGCAAATCGCCGCCACCGAAATCGCGGCGATTGGCGGCGGTAAATGCCTGCCCCTGACCATAGCTGCCGCGCGGATTGGGGAGGAAGACGTAAAACCCTGCACGGATCAATTCCGCCGCGCCGCCGCGATCGATAAAGCCCGGCACGCTCGCGGACGCCGGGCCGCCATGCACGATCGTGATCATCGGCGCTTTCCTCGCCGGATCAGCCCCGATCGGCGCGAGCAGCCACCCCTGCGCAGTAAAGCCCTCATTGGTCCAGGTGATGCTGCGCGCGGTCACATTGGCGGCGATCGCGTCATTATCGTGCGTCAATTGCTTGGGCGCGGCGAGCGGCCCCGCATAGACGGCGGGGGCATGGGTATAATCCTGCACCACCATCGCCGCGGCCTTGCCATCGGCGCTGAACACCGCACGCCCATCGCCCGCCGCAAAGGTCGCCGGGCGGCTGAACAGCGCCGGGCCATAGCCCTTGTCCGACACTGTCACAATCTCCGCGCTGTCGCTGCGCAGCAAAGTGGCGCGCAGGCCGCCTGTGGTCCAGTCGATCGAGGTAGCGGTGGCCTTTGCCCCCTGCGTAATGTTCTCCGGCGTGCCGCCCGCGATCGGCACGGTCCACACATCGCCGCCGATCGCGCCGAAATCGCTCATCAGCCCGCCGATATAGGCAACCGATTTGCCATCGGGCGAAACGCGCGGGAAATTGAGCTGCGTTGTCGGCTTGGCAATCATCCGCACCGCGCCCGTCGCCGCATCGACATGGTCGAGCGTTGCCACCCACCAATTCGCATCGCCATTGCCCAGCGCCGATGTGACGGCAAAGCCCGTGCCATCGGGCGTCCAATCATATTCGTAGATATAGCGCCCCGCTGGTGACAGCGGCACTACCGCATCGGCGGCAAGCGTTACCGCGCGGTCGAACACGGCAAGCCGCTGTTCGTCATTCTTCTCGCCAATTTCGCCGACCTGACGCACGCCCGCTTGTGCCGCACCGGCTTCCTTGGCGGCACCGATGGTGACGAGCAGCGCAATCCGCTTGCCATCGGGGGAGAAACGCGGCGTCTGGGCAATGCCCCGGATCGTCGCGATTGCGCGGACATTTCCGCCCCCAGCGCTGGCCTCAACAATGTCGAGCGTCACATCGCCCTTGGTCCGATCGCGCGCCAGAAAGGCGAGCGTGCCGTCCGCGGCAAAGGTCAGCCCCGAATAGCTGCACGTCGCACACGGATCATAGGTCGCGACCACCGCGCCGCTCTTTGCCGCGCGCACCACGATTTTGGGACGGCCTGTGCCGCTGTCGATGCTCGCAATCCGGTCGCCTGCAGGGGAGAGCGCCAGCGCGCCATATTGCACCGGGGCGGCAAAGCCGGGGGTGGCGACCAAGGTTGCAACAGCAGCGGCGACCAATAAACGCATCAGACAACTCTCCGTGATAATATATCCTCGGAGATAGCAGAGTGGCGCGACGCCGCAAGCGGCACCGTCAATCGACGGCGTGGAGCCTGACGGCGGCGGCCGCTGCCTCGCGCAGGTCGCGCTGTGTCCGCACGGCCTCGGCGTGGCGTGCCCGCCACAAACCATCGCGGTTCGGGCGGGCACCGCCAATTGTCAGTTAAGCCGATTGTCGGTTATTCAGCCGCCTGAATATTCACTGCGGCCATTTTGCCCCGGCGATCTTCTTCCAGCTCATAGCTCACGCGCTGATTCTGGTTGAGCGTCGCGAGCCCGGCGCGTTCGACGGCGGTGATGTGGACAAAGGCGTCATTGCCGCCGCCATCGGGCGCGATAAAGCCATAACCCTTGTCTGCATTGAAAAATTTGACGGTGCCGGTAACCATTTCGATATTCCTTCTGTTCGCAGGGGACGCCGGAAGATCGGCGCACCCGGTGCCTTAGGCAGCAGGGAAAGAAGGAAGGAGGAGCCGCAAAGCGCCAGAAACCGTCGATTTGCGACTTTAGCTTGTCAGATATGGGGACGCGCAGCCCAATTACAAGGGCTTCGCCCGATCCGACGCCTCGCCGCGCGTTATTGGCCCCGCTTTGGCGCTGCCCCCAGCATCGGCGCGAGATACCGCCCGGTGAAGCTGCGCGGTGCGCGCGCGACTGCTTCCGGCGTCCCCTCGGCCACGACTTCGCCGCCCTTCACGCCGCCCTCCGGCCCCAGATCGAGCACCCAGTCGGCGGTTTTGATGACGTCGAGATTATGCTCGATCACCACCACGCTATTGCCCTGTTCGACAAGCGCGTGGAGCACCTCCAAAAGCTTGCGCACATCCTCGAAATGCAGGCCCGTGGTCGGCTCATCGAGGATGTAGAGCGTTTGCCCGGTCGATCGCCGCGCCAGCTCCTTGGCGAGCTTCACCCGCTGCGCCTCGCCGCCCGACAGCGTGGTCGCCTGCTGCCCGACCTTGACATAGCCCAGCCCAACCTCGGCCAGCATTGCCATCTTGTCGCGGATCGGCGGCACCGCCTTGAAAAACGACACCGCATCCTCAACCGTCATGTCGAGCACATCGGCGATGCTCATCCCCTTGAACTTCACCTCCAGCGTTTCGCGGTTATAGCGCCGCCCCGCGCACACATCGCACGTCACATAAACATCGGGCAGGAAGTGCATTTCGATCTTGATCAGCCCATCGCCGCTGCACGCCTCGCACCGGCCGCCCTTCACGTTAAAGCTGAACCGGCCGGGCTTATACCCGCGCGCCTGCGCCTCGGGCAGTCCCGCAAACCAATCACGTATCGCGGTGAACGCGCCGGTATAGGTCGCCGGGTTCGACCGCGGGGTGCGGCCGATCGGCGATTGATCGATGTCGATCACCTTGTCGAGGTGCTGCAAGCCGGCAATCTTGTCATGCTTGCCCGCGATGATCCGCGCCCCGTTCAGCGCGCGCGCGGCGGCGGCATAGAGCGTGTCGATGGTGAAGCTCGACTTGCCCGATCCTGACACGCCCGTCACGCAGGTGAACGTGCCGAGCGGGATGCTCGCGGTCACGTTTTTGAGGTTATTGGCGGTGGCACCGCTCAGCGTCAGCTTCTTGCCATTGCCCTTGCGCCGCTTGGCGGGCACGTCGATGCGGCGGGTGCCGTTCAGGTAATCGGCGGTGACGCTGCCACTGGTCGCCAGGATTTCGGGCAAAGTCCCCCGCGCGACAACTTCGCCGCCATGCACGCCCGCGCCCGGCCCCATGTCGAGGATATAGTCGGCGCTGCGGATCGCATCCTCGTCATGCTCGACCACCAGCACCGTATTGCCCAGGTCACGCAACCGCCGCAGCGTTGCGAGCAGCATGTCATTGTCGCGCTGGTGCAGCCCGATTGACGGTTCATCAAGCACATAGAGCACGCCCGACAGCCCGCTGCCGATTTGCGAAGCGAGGCGGATCCGCTGGCTCTCCCCGCCCGACAAAGTGCCGCTGGTGCGGTCGAGATTGAGATAATCAAGCCCGACATTGTTGAGAAAGCCCAGCCGCTCGTCAATTTCCTTCAGGATGGCGCGGGCGATTTCGCGCTGCTGCGCGGTCAGCATCTCGGGCACGCCCGCAAACCAGGTGAGCGCATCGACCACTGACAAATGCGTGATGCTCGAAATGTCGCGCATGCCGATCTTGACCGCCAGCGCCTCGGGCTTCAACCGCGCGCCGTGGCACGTCTCGCACGGCGCGCTCGATTGATATTTCGACAGCTCCTCGCGCATCCACGCGCTTTCGGTGGACAGCATGCGGCGGTTGAGATTGCCGATAACACCCTCAAACGGCTTTTTCACGTCATAGCTTTTGCGGCCATCGACGAACGTCAGCGTCACCGGCTTGCCGCCCGTGCCGTGCAGGATGATGAGCCGCACTTCGCCCGGTAAATCGCCCCAGGGCGTGTCGAGCGAAAAGCCGAATTCGCGCGCGAGGCTGCCCAGCACCTGCATGTAATAGGGCGAGGGCGGCTGTGATTTCGCCCAGGGGACCACCGCCCCTTTCTTTAGCGATAGCGCGTGGTTAGGCACCACCAGATCTTCATCGAACAACAGCTTTTCGCCCAAACCATCACAGGCCGGGCAGGCGCCCTGCGGCGCGTTGAAGCTGAACAGCCGAGGTTCGATTTCGGCAATGGTGAAGCCGCTGACCGGACACGCGAATTTCTCGCTGAACACGATGCGGTTGGGCGGTATGCCTGCGCCTTTCATCGCGCCCGCGCCCTCTGCGTCATCCTCGCGACCGGGCGCCACGCCATCGACCAGATCGACATAAGCGAGCCCGTCGGCCAGTTTCAGCGCGGTCTCAAAACTGTCGGCCAGCCGCGTTGCGACATCGGGGCCGACCACGATCCGGTCGACCACCACTTCGACATCATGCTTATATTTCTTGTCGAGCGCGGGCGCCTCGTCGATTTCATAAATCTCGCCGTCGATCCGCACCCGGGTGAAGCCCGCACGCTGCCATTCGGCCATGTCCTTCTTGAACTCGCCCTTGCGCCCGCGCACGACCGGCGCGAGCAACAGCGCGCGCGTGCCCGCGGGCAGCGCCATCACCCGGTCGACCATCTGGCTCACCGTCTGCGCCGCAATCGGCAAGCCGGTGGCGGGAGAATAAGGGGTGCCGACCCGCGCCCAGAGCAGGCGCATATAGTCATAGATTTCGGTAACAGTCGCCACGGTCGATCGCGGATTGCGGCTGGTGGTTTTCTGCTCGATGCTGATGGCCGGCGACAGCCCCTCGATATGATCGACATCGGGCTTTT
>PNLG01000379.1 GCA_013822915.1 Sphingomonas sp.
CTGGTTTCTCTCTCGTTATCTTGGGGCCAAAAGCCGATCGAGGCCGGTGTCGCCTTCCCCGATCTTGGCGAGGCGCGGATAGCGCAAGCCGCCCTTATAGTCGATCACTCTTGTCTCGATCCGCTCGCCCTTTTTGACCAGCAGCGTGATCGGCGCGCCGTCTTTCGCTGCGGTAATCGCCTCTTTCAGCTTTTCCGGGCTATAGGCGAGGCCGTTGACGGCGGTGATCGTGTCGCCATTGTCGATCCCGGCGGCAAAGGCCGGGCTGTCCCAGATCACCGCATTGATCGCGCCATCCTTGCCGATAATCAGCCCGACCGAATAGCTGAGATCGGTGAACTTGCGGTCCTTTTCATTGAGTTTGAAATAATTGGTCGGCTTGTCGGTGAAGGTCAGGCGATAACCATTGGCGATGAACCCGTCGAACGGTGCAGGCGCGCCCGTCTCAGTCAGCCGCTGGGTCAGCATTTGCCGCCAGTCATAGAGCGGGACCAGTTTTTTGAGCGTCGCGACGACATCGTCGAAAGTATAGGTTACTTGCCCCCAATCGCCGTCATTGATCCCGAAAAAGGCGCGCGCGAAATCGTCGAGCGATTTGGTTCCCCCCGACTGGCGACGCAGGATCGAATCGACCTCCATCCACACGAGCAGCCCTTCGTTGTAATAATCCTCGCTCCGCTGCCAGCTTGACCAGCCCTTTGGCCGGCGCATCGACATGGTCGGATCGTTGGTCGTGTCGACCATCGGCCGCCAGCCGCGCCCCTTGGTATTGGCAAGGCTCGCCAGCACCAGCGCATAGGCATCAAGTGTATCCTGTTTCGAGATCAGGCCGGAGCGTGCGCCCAGCACATAGCCCCAGAATTGCGTCTGCCCCTCATAAACCCAGAGCAGCGAATCGCGCATGGGGGTGCGGTAATCGGGCGTCCACAAATCGGCACCGCGCCGGAACTTGCCGTCCCAGCTATGAGTGAATTCATGCGGCAACAAATCGCGTTCGGGGGTGGTGTTGTCCCAATCGATGAAATAGCCGGGCTTCACGCCATTTTCGGAACTGCGGTGATGCTCCAGCCCGATTCCGCCCAGCTCGTCCGAAATAGACAGCAGGAAGTGGTAATTGTCATAATGCTGCGCGCCAAACAGTTTGATCGACTGATCAACCAGCGCCTTGTGCGCCTCAATCTGTTCGGGCTTGGCAGCAAGCTCGGCGGCGGTATCGGCCACCACGTCGAGCGTCACGCGCGGGGTGAGCGGGAATGACTTGAAATACCGCCCGGCGATTACGGGCGAATCGACCAGCACTTCGTAATTGGTCCGCTCATAGCGATAGGTGTTACCGGTGACTTTTGACTGCAGCGCGGACGCGGCGGTCCAGCCATCGGGATAGGTGACACTGGCCTCCACCGGGATCTGGCGCGTGAAGTAACCGGCGGGATACAGGCTCATTGACTGCCATTGCAGGCTGAGCATCGCGGGCGTCATCACCACGCGGCCCTGATTGGCGGCGGTCGCCGACAGGAACTGGAATTCGATGTCGAGCGCCTGTGCCCCCGTTGGCACCTCGATGTGGAACGCAAAGACATCCACCGGATCGCGCGTCCATGGCACCTGCTTGCCGCCCGCCATGATCTTCAGTCCGCCGAGCTTTTCGATCTGTCCGGTCGGCGAATGATTGCCCGGCAGCCATTTGGGGAACAGCAGCACCATATGCCCGGCTTTCGCGACCGGCAGCACTTGCTTCACCCGGAAAATCGCTCGCCGCACATCGGTCGCGTCGATCGCAAGCGTCATCGTGCCGGGATAGGGGGTGTCGCGCGCCGCCGGAATGGTGTCGACATGCGGCACCGGCTGTGGCTTTGAATTTTCAGCGGTCGCCGCCGATGTCGCCATAATCGACGCAGCGATGAGCAGGGCAGTGGAGGATAAGTGGCGCATCGTGATGGGCTTTCGGCTGAGCACAGGAATGATCGTGATGTTTAGGCACGCGCGACCCGCTTCGTCCAGCCTGCGCACTTGTCCTGATTTTCAGGCCGGCGTCGGCCTATTTCGCCCATTGGCAAAAGGCGACACTTTCGCTTAGACAACGCGCCTTCATGAGCCGAATTCCGACGCCAAACCGCATCCGCGGGACACAAGATATCTTTGGTGACAGCCAGCGTCGCTTTGCGCGGGTGGTGGATGCGTTTGAACGCGTGCGCAAGCTCTATTGTTTCCAAAGGGTTGAATTGCCGGTGTTCGAGGCAACGGCGGTGTTCGCCCGGTCGCTGGGCGAAACCACCGATGTCGTGTCGAAGGAAATGTATAGCTTTGAGGATCGCGGCGGCGATTCGCTGACGCTGCGGCCCGAATTCACCGCGGGCATCGCGCGCGCCTATCTGACCGAAGGGTGGCAGCAATATGCGCCGCTGAAGCTTGTCACCCACGGCCCCGTTTTTCGCTATGAACGCCCGCAAAAGGGCCGCTACCGTCAGTTTCACCAGATCGACGCCGAGGTCATTGGCGCTGCCGAACCGATGGCCGATGTCGAGTTGCTCTCCTTCGCCGATCAGCTCATCCGCGAACTGGGCATCGTGGACGGGGTGACGCTCCAGCTCAATACGCTGGGCGATGCCGAGACGCGCGACGCCTGGCGCACTGCCCTTGTCGCGCATTTCGAGGCGCATCGGGGCGATTTGAGCGAGGACAGCATCGCCCGGCTGGCGAAGAACCCGATGCGCATCCTCGATAGCAAAGACCCGCGCGACCGGCCAATTGCGGATGCCGCGCCGGGGATTGACGGTTTCCTGACCGCCGAGGCGGGCGCGTTTTTCGAAAGCGTGACGCGCGGGCTCGACGCGGCGGGGGTCAAGTGGACGCGCAACGACCGGCTGGTGCGCGGGCTCGATTATTACCGCCACACCGCGTTCGAGTTCGTCACCGATCGCCTCGGCGCGCAGGGGACGGTGCTCGCCGGTGGCCGCTATGACGGGCTGATCGAGAGTCTGGGTGGGTCGGCCACGCCGGGGGTCGGCTGGGCGGCGGGGATTGAGCGGCTGGGGATGTTGTTGGATGAGGCCGACGATGCGCCGCCGGTGGTGGTCGTCGTGCCGATGAGCGGTGGCGAAGTGAGCCTGGCCGCGTCCGTGCTCGCGCAATTGCGGGCAGCGGGCGTCGTCGCCGACATGGGCTTTGCCGGTAATTTCAAGCGGCGACTTACCAAGGCCGATGCGAGCGGCGCGCACTTCGCGGCGATCATCGGCGAGGCGGAGGCTGCTGCGGCCAACGTCGCGCTCAAGAATTTGCGCAACGGCGAACAGCGCCTTGTGGCGATTGCCGAGTTGGTCGGGGCGCTGCGATGACCACCATCTCGCTCGACCGGATCCATCAGATTGAGGCGCGACGCGACGAATTGTCGGCGCTGATGGCAACCGGCGACTTGCCGTCGGATCGCTTTGTGCAGGTCAGCCGCGAATATGCCGATATCGAACCGGTCGCGCGCGCGGCGTGCGAAGTGCGGCGGTTGCGCGCCGAACTCGACGTGCTGGGCGGGCTGCTCGTGCATAACGATGGCGACATCCGCGACATGGCGCGCGAGGAGATCGCCGATCTGCGCGCCCGCTTGCCCGAGGCGGAGCGGCGGTTGGCGCTTGCGCTGTTGCCGCGCGATGCCGCTGACGAGCGCGCGGCGATGCTCGAAATTCGCGCCGGGACCGGCGGGGACGAAGCAGCTCTTTTCGCGGGCGATTTGCTGCGCATGTATCAACGCTATGCCGACACTCAGGGCTGGCGGGTCGAGCTGATTTCGGCGAGTGCGTCGGAAATGGGTGGCTTTAAGGAAGTCGTCGCTTCGGTCGAGGGCAAGGGCGTTTTCGCGCGGTTGAAATTCGAAAGCGGCGTCCACCGGGTGCAGCGCGTGCCCGCGACCGAGGCGGGCGGGCGTATCCACACCAGTGCCGCAACCGTCGCTGTCCTGCCCGAAGCCGAGGAAGTCGATGTCAAAATCGACGAGGCCAAGGATTTGCGGATCGACATTTACCGCTCCTCCGGCCCCGGCGGGCAATCGGTCAACACCACCGATTCGGCGGTGCGGATCGTCCATATCCCGACCGGCCTGACCGTGATCCAGCAGGACGAAAAGTCGCAGCACAAGAACAAGGCCAAAGCGCTGAAAGTATTGCGCACCCGGCTTTATGAGGCGGAGCGCGAACGGCTGCATGCCGAACGGGCGGGTGCGCGCAAGTCCATGGTCGGGTCAGGCGACCGGTCGGAGCGGATACGCACTTATAATTTCCCGCAAGGGCGCGTGACCGACCACCGCATCAACCTGACGCTGCACCGCCTGCCCGAAATCCTGCAGGGTGAGATGGACGAGCTGATCGGCGCGCTGATTTCAGAGGATGAGGCCGAGCGGCTGGCGACGCTGGATGGCGCGTAGGGCGACTTGCCGCGTGTTGCGGCAAGACTTGCCCAAGCGCGGCCGACGGGGTGAATCGCTCCGTCCGACGATGTGGCTGTGCCACGGCGCTGCCGAGCAATGACTGTCCGCATGGCACTGGCGCAGGCGACGGCGGTGCTGGAGCCGGTATCGCCAACCGCGCGGCTCGACGCCGAATTGCTGATGGCGCATGCGTTGGGGATTGAGCGCAACGCCATGCTGCTGAACGAACTCGACGGGGAAGTGCCCGCCGCTTTTGACCCGCTGGTTGCGCGGCGCTTGCGGCACGAACCGGTCGCGCACCTCACCGGACAGCGCGGCTTCTGGACGATTGATCTGGTGGTCGGGCCGGGCGCGTTGGTCCCGCGTGCCGACAGCGAGACGCTGATCGAGGCGGCGGTCGCGCATTTTGCTGGGACGGCCGGGCCAACGACGATCCTTGATCTGGGGACCGGGCCGGGCACGTTGCTGCTGGCCGCACTCGATCAGTGGCCAGCGGCGCGCGGGCTGGGGGTGGAGCGATCGGCGGCGGCGCGCGGCTATGCGGTGCGCAACGCGGCCCGGCTGGGGATGGCGGCGCGAACGCACATCATCGGCGGGGACTGGGCAATGGCGGTCGCTGGGCAGTTCGACCTGGTGTTGAGCAATCCGCCCTATGTCGCGCAGGCCGATTGGCTGCCACCCGAAGTGGCGGATTATGACCCGGCAGAGGCATTGTTCGGGGGCGAGGATGGGCTGGATGCCTATCGCCTGATTGTGCCCGCGTTGCCGCGACTGATCGCGCCACGGGGCGTGGCGGTGCTGGAGATCGGCGCGAGCCAGGGCGATGCCGTGAGCGAGATGGTGTTGGCGGCGGGACTGGTGCCCTCGCTGCGCTGCGACTTGGGCGATCGTGCGCGGGCGGTTGTCGCGCACCATTGATGAGTGATTGGCCGATGCCAGCCAATGGTCACATAATTCTGCTTGGCGAGCGTGGCTCCACCCGCTACTAAACATCGCAGGGGGCGATTATTCCGGCCATCTGTCGGCAATAAACCGCTTCTCAATCCTTCGTCATGCTGCTGCTGATGTCCGGCAGCCGTGGCACGCGCCAATCG